>CAUABY010000076.1 GCA_958427375.1 uncultured Eubacteriales bacterium | reverse complement strand
TCATTTTATCTGTCTCCAACAAAAATCTAAATATTTCCTGACATTAGGATATATTATAGCACAAGGTCAGCATATTTCATGCCATTTTTGTAAACATGGGAAAAAAGCCGCCACGCGGGCGGCTTTTTTACTTATTAATCTCAGTCCTCGTACTCGCAGATGAACGACATCTGGCCGCCGTACCACTGCGGGAATTCCTTGCAGGGGTCGTTTCGGCTGTCGTTGAAGTACCAGCCGCGGTTATACCACAGCAGCACATAGTCCTCCGCCGCGCCGTCGGAAGAGTCGGTATAGGACGGCTCGCCTTTCGCCCACTGCTCATAGGGCGAGGTGGAATCATCCTCCCACACGATGGCGTTATTCACCCTGTGGCCGCCTATCCAGACACGCGTGACATACTGGCTCTCGGCAAGCTCAACGAGCTTGTTGAACTCGTCGGCATCGTTCGCCACGGCGAGATGACCGCCGAGCGCGGCGCACTTGGCCTGTGCGTCAGTCCAGCTTATATCCTCAAAATAAAGCTCATAGCGGTGGCTGCCCTCGCCGCTCGTCGCGGCGGGTGCCGCGCCAACCACGGCATTCGCGCCGGAGGAAGCACTGCTGTCGGTGCCGGTGCTTGTGCCGCTATTGCCGCCGGGGATATAGGGCGTCCCCTCAGGGTCAGGCTCAATGGGCAGGAGATCCTCCGGGTCGACATTATCCGTCGGCACAACCATCTCCTCACCGCGCGGCTCTAAAGTCTCGGTCGGTTCAGCCGTAACAGTACCGTTCTGGGCGCTCTGCGTCTGCTGTGCCGCCGCGTTGAGCTCATTCATATCGCGGTTGATGTCACTGATTATGGCGTTGAACACAATTGCCGCGATAACCAGCACCGCGCAAAGTACCAATATGACCGCAACCGGCCTTCTCTTACGTTTTTTTACCTCTTCCGCCATACGACGCTCCTTCTCCGACGGCCTTGTGTAGCTGACAACAGGGCCTCTATCCGGTTGTTTTTTTATCACCACGGGCTCAAGCTCCGGGTTTTTCTCTACATACAGCTTTGGTACACGCGGCAGCCTCGGCGTGACCGGCTTTTGCGGCGCGGCCATGGCATCCCACTGCGGCTCATCGCCCGCAGGCGGCACGGCCTCCGAAACATCGCCGGTTTCGGCAGTCTCACTCTCCCCCGCTGGCTCCGCGCTCTCCGCCGGGATTTCCGGCTCCGGCAGGGGCTTATCGTCCTCCTGCTCGATGATGCCGACCATCATGCGCTCAATATCGCTGAGGTCGTCATCGTTCTTATTAAATATGGTCTCCGCGCTCGGCGCGCCGTTGAGGTAGAGGTTTTTAAGGCAGCTCTCCGCCATGGCCCGCAGTTCATCCATGCTCTGATAACGGTCAGAGGCCTTGAAAGCCGTGGCCTTTTTTATTATCGCGCCAAGCCTCCGCCCGGCGGCGCGCGGCGGTTCAAACTCTTGCCCGCTCATGCGGCGAAGCTGCGCGTCGCGGCACTCATCCTCAAATGGCAGTCTGCCGCCGGAGAGCGCATAGTACATGATAAGGCCGATTGCGTACACGTCCGAGGCGGGGCTGGGGCGGCGGTTCCAATAGAGCTCCGGCGGAAGGAACTCAAGCTCCTGTCCGTCCCAATCCTCTTTACGCGCCGCGCCAACGGCGACATTGCCGCCATCGTCCACGCTGATATTCTCAGGAAATACGCCGCCGCGATACACACCCGCCCCCGCATCCGCCTTGACGCTCTCGCAGAGCTTGACTATAAACTCGCACAAGCCCTGACGGTCAAAGTCAAGAATACCGTCACCTATTATCTTCTTCGGGTCGAACTGTGTTTTTTTCACGTCTGGCCTCCTCCCTTCCGAACTTTTCTGATAATAACTCCGTTAATAATATTATGTTAACACACGCTTTATAATTCGTCAATGAAAACTCTTTTTCTACATGACAAAAATCGAATATTATTTCTCCATTTTTTCTGTTATTTTTTCTATCTGGTCGGCATAGCGCGCAAGCTCCTTGTTCGCGCGCCCCTCGATGGAGCGGCAGACGCGCAAAAGCTTCTCCGCCGCCGCAATGAGCCGCAGGAACACCGGGCTTGTGGTTCTGCCCTTGCCAGAGGCTTTGACAATGGGTCTGCCCTCGGTTATGCGCACAAACTCACCTGACAGCAAGTCAAAGCTCGTGCCGCTGTAGGGGGCATAGGCCTTGTAGCCGAGCTCGTCATTGAGGCAGTTGACAAAGCTGTCAGCGGAATCCGGGTCGCCGTGGTTGACAAAGACGAGCTTAGGCTTGGACTTGAAGCCCTTGAGCCAGTCTATAAGTCCGCCCTTATCTGCGTGGCCGCTCACACCGGGCAGCACGCTTACCTCCGCGTTGACGGCGATTTCCTCACCTAAGAGCTTTATTTTCTTTGCCCCGTCCGCGAGCAGGCGGCCGGGCGTGCCGACGGCCTGATAGCCGACAAAGAGCACCATGCTCTCCTTGCGCCAGAGATTGTGCTTTAAGTGGTGACGGACACGCCCCGCGTCACACATGCCGCTTGCGGCAATGATGACCTTGGGCGTAGGGTCGTCATTTATGGCCTTGGACTCCTCCATGGAAACGGTGAGCTTGAGGCCGGGGAACACAAGCGGGTTGACGCCTGAGCGGATGACCGCGCGCATATCGTCATCCACAAACTGCGTGTCGCACTGCAAAAACACGCGCGTGGCCTCAATTGCCAAGGGGCTGTCGACATACACAGGGAAATTGCCGTTGCCGTGGACAAGTCCGCGCTCTTTTATCTCGCGGATGAAGTAGAGCATCTCCTGCGTGCGGCCGACGGCGAAAGACGGGATGATGAGGTTGCCGCCGCGCCCAAGCACCGTTTCAATGCGCTTGGCAAGCTCGGTGACATAGTCAGTGCGCACATGCTCATGGTACCTGTCACCATAGGTGGACTCCATGACGACATACTCCGACTCCTCCACATGCTGAGGGTCGCGCAGTATGGGCTGACTGCGGTTGCCGATATCGCCGGAGAAGGTGATTTTGCGCGTCTCCCCGCCCTCGCTGAGCCACATTTCTATGGCGGACGAGCCAAGCAGATGCCCCACATCCGTCAGTCGGATGGTGACTGCCTCATTTATCTGGATTGGCTCATTGTAGCGGCAGGGGCGCATCAGGCGCAGGAGCCCCTCAGCGTCCTCAAGGGTATAGAGCGGCTCCACCATGGCCTCGCCGGAGCGCTTGGCCTTATTATTGCGCCACTCCGCATCCGACATCTGGATGTTGGCAGAGTCACGAAGCATTATTTCGCACAGTGAACAGGTGGCGGAGCTTGCGTACACCGGGCCACGATAGCCATTTTTATACAGCAGTGGCAGGTGGCCGGAGTGGTCAATGTGCGCGTGGGTCAAGAGCACAAAGTCAAGCTCGCCGGCGGCGATGGGCAGCGGCTCATTTTCAAAAATGTCCTTGCCCTGCTCCATACCGCAGTCTACTATTCCCTTTTTATCGCCGACCTCAATATAGGTCATGCTGCCAGTGACTTCATGCGCCGCGCCTAAAAACGTTATTATCATATAGCTTTCCCCTTTCCTATTATTTTCAGTATTTTATGCTTTTATTTTACACCGAAACGGCACTCTTCGCAATGGGGAAAAGAATTTTAACTTCTATATATGAATATGACGAAAGCCCGGACGATTCTGTTCCCTGTCGCGGCAGAATTTCCGGGCTTTGTTCATGGATTTTAGAGCTCAAAGAGATTGAGCTGGTTTGTATCAGGCATATCGCCGAGCGCGCCGAGGGCTTTGAGCGTTTCCAAGTGGGTCTGGCTGACCTTGGGACAGACCGCGCCGACCTCCTCGATGGAGATAAACTCCCTGCCAAGCTCCTTGCAGTGCGCCAAGTCCCAGGCGGCGGTCTCGCCGAGGCCGGGGATTGACACGAAGGGTGGGCGAAGCTGATTATCGCCGACGATGGTAAAGCGCGTGGCCTCCGACTGATAGAGGTCGATAGGCGCGAACTCGAAGCCGCGCATATTAAACTCGTACACCGCCTCAAGCGTTACGAGGAGATCCTCCTCGTTTGCGGACAGCTCGCGCTTTTTCATCTCGTTTATACGGCGGCGCACATCGTCCGTGCCGCCGCACATGAGCTGTGCGTCAAAGCCGCCTTTCTGACTGCGGCGGTAGAAGTAGGCGCTGTAGAAGGCCAGTGGCTTATGCACCTTGAACCACGCGATACGGAAAGCCATCATTACATAGGCCACGGCGTGTGCCTTCGGGAAGAGGTAGGCTATCTTGCGGCAGGACTCGATATACCAGTCCGGCACGCCCTTGTCGCGCATCTGCTGCTCGGCATCACCGGGGAACTCGCCGCTTTTTTTGACCTTGCCCTTTCGCACGGCCTCCATGGTCTTGAACGCGAGCGAGGGTTCAAAGCCCTTGGAGATGAGGTAAATCATTATATCGTCGCGGCAGCCGACGGTCTCGTTAACCGTGGCGGTGCCGCTGGTGACAAGGTCGCGGATATTGCCCGCCCACACATCAGTACCGTGGCTGAAGCCGGAGAGGCGGATGAGAGTATCAAACTGCTTGGGCTGGGTGTCAACCAGCATCTGGCGGGTGAACGGTGTGCCGAATTCCGGCACACCTATGGAGCCGGTTTTGCCGATAATGGGGTCGTCATCCGGCAGGCCGAGCACCGCGGGACTTGTGAAGATGGACATGGTGTCCGGATCTGAAAGCGAGATTTGCTGTGCGTCCACCCGCTCGCCTAACTGCTCGGACAAATCCTCCATCATGCGTATCATTGTGGGGTCATCGTGGCCGAGCTCGTCAAGCTTTAGGAGGTTTGCCTCCATGCAGTGATATTCAAAGTGCGTGGTGATGATGCCGCTTGTCGGGTCGTCCGCCGGGTGCTGCACTGGGCAGAAGTCCGTGATGTCCTTATCCTGCGGCACGACAACGAGGCCGCCGGGGTGCTGGCCGGTTGTGCGCTTGATGCCGACAAGTCCCTGCGCAAGCCGGTTCTCCTCCGCCTTGCTGGCCTTTACGCCGCGCTCCTCAAGATATTTTTTCACATAGCCATAGGCCGTTTTCTCCGCCAGCGTGCCAATCGTACCGGCGCGGAAAACATGGTCGGAGCCGAAGAGCGTTTCTGTATATTTATGCGCCTTGGCCTGGTACTCGCCGGAGAAGTTGAGGTCGATATCGGGGGTCTTTTCATTGCCGGGGAAGCCAAGGAAAGTTTCAAAGGGTATGTCAAAGCCGTCGCGGCGCATGCGTGTGCCGCACTCCGGGCAGTCCTTTTCCGGCATGTCCGCGCCGCAGCCATAGCTGCCGTCGGTCACAAACTCGCTGTGGCAGCACTTGGGGCAGACATAGTGCGGCGGGAGGGAGTTGACCTCCGTGATGCCGGACATGTACGCCACAATAGACGAGCCGACAGAACCACGCGAGCCGACGAGATAGCCGTTTTCAAGCGAGTTTTGCACGAGCTTTTGTGCGGACATATAGATAACGTCATAGTTATGGTCGAGTATGGTGTTGAGCTCGACGTCGACGCGCTCCTGCACGATCGGGGGCGGGTTTTTGCCGTATATGCGGTGCATTTTGCTGTACACCAAGTCTTTCAGCTGCTGGGCGGAGTTTTCAATGCGCGGCGGGAACAGCTCCTTGGGCAGAAGCTCAATCTCCTCCACCTGATCGGCGATGGCGCGGGTATTGGTCACAACGACCTCGCGCGCCGTCTCCGCGCCGAGATACTCAAACTCCTTTATCATCTCATCCGTTGTACGGAAGAAGATGGGGCAGCTCCTGTCAGCGTCCGAAAACTGCTTGGCCGCCTGCAAAATTTTGCGGTACTGCTCATCCTCAGCGTCCATGAAGTGTACGTCACTTGCGGCGATGACCGGCTTGCCAAGCTTCTTGCCGAGCTTATAGATGATGCGATTATAGTCCTGTAAAACTTTCTCATCGCGCACGCGGCCGTTTTCCACGAGGAAAGCGTTGTTGCAGATGGGCTGGATTTCCAGAAAGTCATATAGCGAGGCGATTTTCTCAAGCTCGCGCTGGCTCGCGCCGTTCATCACCGCGCCATACAGCTCGCCCATGCCGCAGGCGGAACCGACCAGGATTCCTTCGCGGTGCTGGATCAGGAGGCTCTTTGGGATATTCGGCGTACGGTGGAAATACTTGAGATACGACTGGGATATCATCTCATAGAGGTTTTTAAGCCCCGTGCGGTTTTTCACCAGCAGTATCATGTGGTAGGTCTTGGCAACGTCCGTGCGGCGGAGGCTGTGGTACACCTTCTCTATATCGTCCACCGTGCGCGCGCCCTGAGCCCTGAGCATGGGGATGAACTTGTCCATCATGCGCGCCACGACCATAGCGTCATCAGAGGCGCGGTGGTGATTGAACTGCGGCAGGCCGAGGTGATTGGAGACAATATCTAACTTGAAACGCTTTAGCTCCGGCAATAGTGCCTGGGAGAGCGCGAGCGTGTCCATGAAAACGGGCGAGAACCTGATTTTATTCCTGTTTGCCGCCGCTGTCATAAAGCCCACGTCAAAGTGCGCGTTATGCGCTATGAGCGGCCTGTCACCGGCAAAGTCCAAAAACATCTCCATGGCCGTTTTTTCATCGGGCGCACCCGCAACGTCTTTATCACGGATGCCGGTGAGTTCGGTTATATTCGGCGGGATGTGCATTTTCGGGTCGACAAAAGTATTGAACTCTTTGATTATATTGCCGCCGGAGAAGATGACCGCGCCGATTTCTGTCATGCGGTCGTTCATGGCGTTGAGGCCGGTGGTCTCGATATCGAAAGCGACGAACTCCGCGTCCAGCGGCAGGTCGGATTTGCCCATGACGGCGCTGTTGCCGTCCATATCATTATAATAGTAGCCCTCAAGGCCATATATAATCTTCACACCGTGCTTTTTGCCGGCTTTCCACATGTCCGGGAAAGCCTGAGCCACGCCGTGGTCCGTGACCGCGATGGCGGGCATGCCCCAGTACGCCGCGCGAGCGACAACAGCGGCGGGGTCGGTGAGCGCGTCCATGGCGGAAAAGCGGGTATGCAGATGCAGCTCCACGCGCTTTTCCTCCGCGTCGTCCGTGCGGATGAGCTTTTTGCCTTTTGTTATACTGCGCGGATCCATGACAAGGTCGTCATCATACTTGGAGTAGGTCACCTCGCCCTGCACGGTGAGATGGTCGCCGACAGAGATTTTATCCAGAATCGACTTGTCGTCATCGGCGCGCAGATAGCGCGACACGCGCACGGAGTTTGTGCGGTCGGTTATGTCAAAGCAGAGCACGCCGCCGCCTCTTTGCAGGCTGCGGCTCGTGACGGCGACAACATCCCCCTCAATTGTGACCTTGCCGGACTCCAAGTTGACTGAGCTCATGGGTATGGGTTTTTGCTTTGTGGCCCTGCCATAGAGCTGTGAGCCGCTGCTCTGCGGCGCGCCGAAGTCGGCACTATAAGTCGGCGTTTTGGGCAGGGGCGGGTGGTCGGCGTCGATAGTAACGCCGTTTAAGCCGAAGCTGCTGTTTATAAGCTCGCTCATGCGGCTCAGCTCAGCGGGGGCGGGCATGGAAGAAAACCATGCCTTGATAGCCATGGTTTTCTCAGCCGAGGTAATTTGCACATCGGTCACATATGCGGATTCAAGGCCGCCCGCCGCGCCCACGAGCCGGGTACATTCGGGGAAGATGGCCAGAAAGGGCGTATGCTCGCTCATTTGCCCGCCCCGTCTTTCTCTATCAGCTCCATGAGCGCACCGCAAAGCTCGTCATAGGGATATGTACCCAAAACCTCACCTTTTTTGAACAAAAGGCCCTTGTTTTTGCCGCCCGCGATGCCGTAATCAGCCTCGCGCGCTTCGCCGGGGCCGTTGACAACACAGCCCATCACGGCTACGGTTATATCTCTATCGAGATTTCGGACAAGGCCCTCAACCTTGTTTGCAAGGGAGATTAAATCAATTTCCGTTCTGCCGCAGGTCGGGCAGGAGACAAAACGCACACCGCCGCGGCGCACACCGGCCGCTTTCAGGATGGCAATACCGGCGGAAACCTCACGCACGGGGTCTGCAGTGAGTGAGACGCGGATTGTATTGCCGATGCCCTCGCTCAAAAGCGTACCGATGCCGACGGCGGACTGGATGGTGCCGTTCCACTCGGTGCCCGTCTCGGTGACACCGAGATGCAGCGGGTATTCAAAGCGCTCGGCCGCGAGGCGGTAGGCCGCGATGGTCATCGGCACGGAAGAGGACTTCATCGAAAGGCAGATGTCGTAAAAATCATACTTCTCCAAAAGCGCGGCGTGCTGCGCGGCGCTCTCAACCAATGCCTCCGGGCAGGGGTGGCCGTACTTTTCCAGCAGCGCCTTATCGAGGCTGCCCGCGTTCACGCCGATGCGGATGGGGATTTGGCGCGCGCGGCAGGCCTCCGCCACGGCCTTTACATTTTCCTCAGCACCTATATTGCCGGGATTTATGCGGATTTTATCTATGCCGCGCGCCGCCGCTTCAAGCGCGAGGCGGTAGTCGAAGTGGATATCCGCGACAAGGGGCATATCCACCTGCTCTTTGATATCGGATATGGCGCGCGCGGCGTTCATATCCGGCACGGCAACACGCACAATGTCACAGCCAGCGGCCTTCATGGCCTTAATCTGCGCGACGGTGGCCTCAACATCCCATGTCTTGGTATTGCACATGGACTGCACACTCACGCGCGCATCGCCGCCGACTTCCACGCCGCCGACATTTATTTTTCTCGTCAATTCTCTCTTATCACTCATTTTCTCACTATCCTGACTACATCATTAAACATCACAACGCCCATAAGCAGCAAGAGCAGCAGCATACCGGCCGCATGGATATAGCCCTCATATTTCGGGTCGAGGTGTTTTTTTGTTATCTTCTCTATCACCCATGTCACGAGCAGGAGGAACACTCTGCCT
>CAUABY010000075.1 GCA_958427375.1 uncultured Eubacteriales bacterium | reverse complement strand
GCATGAGGCGCATGAGCACCACCATCACCATGAGCACGATGAAAACTGCACCTGCGGATGCCACGACCATGACCACGAGGAGCACGAGCATCACCACCACGACCACGATGACGACTGCTGCTGCGGCCATGACCATGACGAGCATGAGCACCATCACGACCATGAGCACGAGCACGGCGAGGACTGCACCTGCGGCTGCCACGACCATGAGCACCACCATCACCACCACGCCGACGAGGTGTTCACGAGCTGGGGTCTTGAAACGCCGAAGAAGTTCAGCGAGGCCGCTATCAAGGCCGCACTCGACGAGCTGACCGACACCGGGAAGTTTGGCACTGTACTGCGCGCCAAGGGCTTTGTGGATGCCGCCGACGGCGAGTGGATCTACTTTGACTATGTCCCCGGTGAGGCAGATATCCGCCGTGGCAGTGCGGCAGTCACCGGCCGCCTGTGCGTGATAGGCTCCAAGCTCAACGAGCAGGCATTGAAGGAGCTGTTTGACATTGAGTAAGGATAATAACGTTCCCGTATATCTCTTTACGGGCTTTTTAGAGGCGGGCAAGACCAAGTTCATTCAGGAGACCTTGGAGGACAAGCGCTTTTGCAACGGTGAGCGCACACTGCTCTTAGTCTGCGAAGAGGGCGAGGAAGAGTACGCGCCTGAGCAGTTTGCGGACAAGAATGTGTTCATCCACATTGTTGAGGATGAACAGGAGCTCACAACAGCGAATCTCGCCAAGTGGTTTGCCGACGCCAAGGCCGAGCGCGTTGTGATTGAGTATAACGGTATGTGGATGCTCGACTCGCTCTATACCGCCCTGCCCGATGGCTGGATGGTGTATCAGGAGTTCATGTTTGCAGACGCGGCTACCTTTATTAACTATAACGCGAACATGCGTCAGCTGGTTTATGACAAGCTCAGGAGCTGTGAGCTTGTGGTGTTCAACCGCTTCAACGGCTCCATGGACAAGATGGCGCTGCACAGGATAGTGCGCGGCGCGTCCCGCCGGGCGGATATCGCCTATGAGTATGTCGGCGGCAAGGTCGAGTATGACGATATTGAGGACCCCCTGCCCTTTGACCTTAACGCCCCCATCGTCGAAATCGGCGATGACGATTTTGCCGAGTGGTATCGTGACATGTCGGATGAGCCGAAGAAGTACGAGGGCAAGACCGTGCGCTTCAAGTGCCGCGCGCTCGTGCGCAAGAAGATGCCCGCAAACGCTTTCATCGTCGGCCGCCATGTCATGACCTGCTGTGTGCAGGATATCCAGTTTGCCGGGCTCGTATGCCAGTGGGATAAGGCCGACACTATTAAGGATGATTCATGGCTTGTGCTCACCGCGCGCGTCAACTTCAAGTTCCACCGCGCCTACTCCCGCAAGGGCCCGGTGCTCACGTATATTGACGCCACCGAGACCGAGCCGCCTGAACAGCCCGTTGCGACTTTCTATTAATATACGCACAAATAACTGAGACCGGCGCGCACCCACGCCGGTCTCAGCTGATAAATCCTGCCCGATTAAACGAATACGGAGAGATATATGAAGTATAAATGCCTTGTTTTTGACCATGACGATACGGTTGTCAACAGCACCGCCACCATCCACTACCCCTGTTTTGTCGAGTATACCGCCGAGCGCTACCCGGATAAGAGCTGTACGCTTGACGAGTATTTTATAAAGAACTTCGCCCCAGGCTTTCTTGAGTTCTGTCAGGAGGAATACGGCATGAGTGACGCCGATATTGACGACGAGACTGCCTACTGGAACGCCTATGTGGAAAACCACGTGCCGGAGGCCTACCCTGGCATCCGCGGGATAATGGAGCGCCAGCGCGCCGAGGGCGGGCTTATCTGCGTTGTCTCCCACTCGATGGAGCGCAATATCGCGCGCGACTACAGGGAAAACGGCCTGCCCGCGCCGGACGCAGTGTATGGCTGGGAGCGGCCTTTGAGCGAGCGCAAGCCCGCCGCATTCCCGCTGGAGGACATCATGCGCCGCTTTGATTTGAAGCCGGAGGAGCTTTTGATGATAGATGACCTCAAGCCCGGCTATGACATGGCTGCCAAGTGCGGCGTGGACTTTGCCGCCGTCGGCTGGAGCAATGATATCCCGGAAATTGAGAGCTTCATGCGCCAGAATACCCCGCACTATTTCAAAACCGTCGCCGAATTTGACCGTTTTCTAACCGCGTTTTAAACGCAAACTAAAGTAGTATTAAACCTGCCGCGCATCCTTGACCTGCACGGGTAAAACGGTTATACTAAAGCCATCAGCTAACCAGACTATAATACGACGATAAACAGAAAAAGGAGACAGCTATGACACCGAGACTATATGTCGTCATACCCTGCTATAACGAGCAGGAGGTTCTGCCCATCACAGCGCCAATGTTCCTTGAAAAGGTCACGAGCCTTGCCGCCGCGGGCAAGATAAGTGATGACAGCCGCGTCCTCTTCGTCAATGACGGCAGCAAGGACAACACATGGGACATCATCAAGGAGCTCGCCGCGAAGGATGAGCACTATATCGGCATCAGCCAGAGCCGCAACCGCGGCCACCAGAACGCCGTGCTTGCTGGGCTTATGGAGGCAAAGGATGTCTGCGACATCACCATCTCCATCGACTGCGACGGGCAGGATGACATCAACGCCATGGATGAGATGGTTGACGCCTATCTTAACGGCTGTGACGTTGTGTACGGCGTCCGCTCATCCCGCGAGACGGACACCTTCTTTAAGCGCTTCACCGCGCAGAGCTTTTATAAGTTCCTCTCCAAGATGGGGGCGGACGTGGTGTATAACCACGCCGACTACCGCCTCATCAGCGCGCGTGTGCTCAAGGAGTTTGCAAACTTCAAGGAAGTAAACCTCTTTTTGCGCGGCCTTGTGCCGCTCGTCGGCTTCAAGAGCACCAGCGTCAGCTATTCCCGCGCCGAGCGCATAGCCGGTGAGAGCCACTATCCGCTCAAGAAGATGATAGCTCTCGCGGTTGACGGGATTACAAGCCTTTCCGTCAAGCCCTTGCAGCTCATCATGGGCTTTGGCATCATCGTGGCGGCCATCAGCTTCATCGGCTGCATCTGGGCGCTCATCACCGCCCTCACCGGGCACTCCGTCTCCGGCTGGGCGAGCATGACCTGCATCATCTGCTTTGTCAGCGGCGTGCAGCTCATCTGCCTTGGCATAATCGGCGAGTATATCGGCAAAATCTATCTTGAGAGCAAGCGCCGCCCGCGCTATATCATCAGCGAGCGCACTTGGGAAGAGAGCGGGAAATAATACTGATTTAGTATAAAACATTGACAAACTATATGCCAATGTATAAAATGGTAACAGTTGCACGAAAAAATTTAAAATGAGGTGTATAAATGTACAAAGTAGTAACTAAGCGCTTCCTCAATGACGCTAAGACTATCTGCCTTTTTGAGATCGAAGCCCCCCTGATCGCAAAGCACGCTCAGGCCGGTCAGTTCGTTATATTCCGCCTCGATGAGCAGGGCGAGCGCGTCCCCGTGTCCGTCGCGGGCTGGGACCGCGAGAAAGGTACAGTCACCGTCATGGTTCAGGCCGCTGGCCGTACCACGCGCATGCTCCACACCGTCGAGCAGGGCGACTATATTACTGATATCGTCGGGCCTCTCGGCAAGGCCACCGAGATGGAGGGCCTGAAGAAAGTCTGCGTTGTCGGCGGCGGCGTCGGCTGCGCAATAGCCTACCCAATTGCCCTTGAAATGCATAAGCTCGGCATCGACGTCACCTTTATCGCGGGCTTCCGCTCCGCTGACATCGTCATCCTCAAGGAAGAGCTGGCTGCCGCCTCTGACAAGCTCATCATCTGCACTGATGACGGCAGCTTCGGCGAGCACGGCTTCACTACCAAGTACCTCCAGCAGGAGATTGACGCGAATATAGCCGAGGGCAAGCCTCAGTTTGACCGCGTAATCGCCATCGGCCCGGACATTATGATGAAGTTCCTTGCCGATGTTACCCGCCCCTATGGCATCAAGACCATCATCTCCCTCGACCCCATCATGGTCGACGGTACCGGCATGTGCGGCGGCTGCCGCGTTATCGTCGGCGGTGAGACGAAGTTTGCCTGCGTTGACGGCCCTGACTTTGACGCGCACGAGGTCGATTTTGACTCTCTTCTCAAGCGCGCCGCCTTCTATAAGGATGAGCAGGATGAGCAGGCCAAGCACATTTGCAGAATGACAGGAGGTAAGCGCAATGGCTAATATGAGATTGACCAAGAACCCCATGCCCGAACAGGACCCCGTAGTCCGCGCCGGGAATTTTGACGAGGTTGCGCTCGGCTACACCGCAGAGCAGGCCATTGACGAGGCAAAGCGCTGCCTCAACTGCAAGAACCCCCAGTGCCGCACTGGCTGCCCCGTCAGCGTGCGCATACCCGAATTTATTGCCAAGGTCGCCGAGGGCGATTTTGATGCGGCGTATGAGATTATCACCTCTACCAACTCTCTGCCCGCCGTCTGCGGCCGCGTCTGCCCGCAGGAGAAGCAGTGCGAGTCCAAGTGTGTTCGCGGTGTCAAGGGTGAGAGCGTGGCAATCGGCCGCCTTGAGCGCTTTGTTGCCGACTACCATATGAATAAGGCCGAGAGGGCCGCTGTTGAGGTTCCGGCATCCAACGGCCACCGAATTGCTGTTGTCGGCTCTGGCCCCGCTGGTCTCACCTGCGCGGGCGATTTGAGAAAGATGGGCTATGACGTCACCGTGTACGAGGCTTTCCATAAGTCCGGCGGCGTGCTGGTGTACGGCATCCCGCAGTTCCGTCTCCCGAAGGAGATAGTCGCCGCTGAAATTGAAAACCTCAAGGCCATGGGCGTGAAGATAGTCAATAACGCCATCGTCGGCAAGTCCGAGACTGTGGACGAGCTCTTTGAGGATGGTTACGAGGCCGTGTTCATCGGCTCCGGCGCGGGCCTGCCCCAGTTCCTGCATATCCCCGGCGAGAACCTCCTGGGCGTCTACTCCGCAAACGAGCTTCTCACCCGCGTAAACCTGATGAAAGCCTATCGTGACGATTATGATACCCCCATCAAGAAGTTCCACAACGTCTGTGTCGTCGGCGCGGGCAACGTGGCCATGGATGCCGCGCGCGTTTCCAAGCGCTTGGGCGCCGAGCATGTGTATATCGCCTACCGCCGTGGCAAGGACGAGCTCCCCGCCCGTAAGGAAGAGGTTGAGCATGCCGAGGCCGAGGGCATCGAGTTCCGCCTTTTGAATAACCCCGTCGCTATCCTGGGCAATGAGGACGGCCGCGTTGTCGGTGTTGAGCTCCAGAAGCAGGAGCTGGGCGAGCCGGACGAAAAGGGCAGAAGAAAGCCCGTCCCCGTGCCCGACAGCAACTGGGTGCTGGATGTTGACACCGTCATCATCGCAATCGGCACAAGCCCCAACCCGCTCATCCGCAACACCACCGAGGGCCTCACCTTCACCCGCAAGGGCGGCATCGAGGCCGACGAGGGCGGCGTGACCGCACGCGAGGGCGTTTTTGCCGGCGGCGACGCTGTCACCGGCTCCGCCACCGTCATCCTCGCCATGGGCGCGGGCAAGGCCGGCGCAAAGAGCATTGACGAGTACATCAGGAGCAAAAACTGAATCTGAATAGAAACCATAGCTAAAACTTCCGCCGCAGGCCTCATCCGCCTGCGGCGGTTTTCTTTGCGCGTTAATTCCCTTGCCTCCGTAAAAATAGCGTGATATAATATTTCTTCAAAGAGCTTAAAAGGAGAATACCATGAGTTTTAGAGCATTCATTGCCATTATACTTTGTAAAGCCCTGCGCTTTGTCTCGCGCGTTTTGCACCGCGGCGGCACGGCCATGCCGGGGCGCTTTGCGCTGAAGGTCTGTCCGGGGCTTTTGGGGCTGCTCACGCGCGGCGTTAAGGTCGTGGCCATCACCGGCACGAACGGCAAAACCACGAGCGCGCGCATGATTGAGACCGCCTTTGAAAACGAGGGGCTGAGCTATTTTGCCAACCGCTCCGGCGCGAATCTCATCAGCGGCATCACCACGGAGTTTGTTATGAACAGCACACTCAGCGGCAAGTGCCGCAGGGAGTACGCGGTCATCGAGTGCGACGAGGCCGCCGCCGTGCGCGTTTTCGGCCAGCTTAACCCGCAGGTCATTGTCGTAACCAATCTCTTCCGTGACCAGCTTGACCGCTATGGCGAGGTCACACACACGCTGGAAAATATCCGCACTGCCGTAAAGGCCGTGCCGGATGCGCTGCTGTGCCTCAATGCCGACTGCTCGCTGACCTCATCCCTCGCGCTGGATTTGCCCAACAAGGTTGTCTACTTCGGCATGGAAAAGGGCGCTGCCCCCTCACACGAGGCCACCGAGCTTTCCGACGCGAGCCACTGCATCCGCTGCAAGGCCGAGTATGAGTATGACTATATCAGCTACGGCCACCTCGGCGGCTTCCGCTGCCCTAACTGCGGCTACAGCCGCCATGCGGCGGACTATGCCGTCACGGACATTGTGGAGCAAAGCTCCAGCGGCAGCACCGTTGTCATCAGCGCGCACGGCGAAAAGCGCATTGTCAACATAAATCTCCCGGCCATGTATAATATCTACAACGCCGCCGGGGCCTATGCCGCCATTGTGGAAATGGGGCTGGGGGCTGACGCGGCTGTGCGGGCGCTGGGCGAATTTAAGTGCGGTTTTGGCCGCATGGAGCAGTTCAAGCTCGGCGGCGGCACGAAGATGATGCTGGTGAAAAATCCGGCGGGCTGCAATCAGGTCGTGGAGTTTTTGCAGAACGTGAAGGAAAAATTCGTGCTCGTCATCTGCCTCAACGACCGCGGGGCGGACGGCACGGATATCTCCTGGATATGGGATGTTGATTTTGAAGCGCTCACAAAGCTCAGCGGCTCCTTGCAGCGCGTCATCGTCTCCGGCGACCGCGCGGGGGATATGCGCGTGCGCATCAAATACGCCGGCATAGACGACGGCTGCATAGAGACCGAGCGTGACTACACAAAGCTCGTGCGCCGGATAGCCTCAAAGGACTTGCCAGTTTATATCATGCCGACCTATACCGCCATGCTCGAACTGCGCGAGGCGGTCATCAAAGAGTGCGGCGGCAGTGAGTTTTGGGAATAAGGGGAGGACAGGAAAATGGAACTTAAAATATGCCACATGTACCCTGATGTTCTCAATCTCTATGGCGATAGGGGCAATATAATCTGCATGACCCAGCGCCTCAAGTGGCGCGGAATCGACGTGTCCGTGACGAAGCTGCCAATCGGCGAGCAGCGCAGTTTGGCGGGCTTTGACCTTGTGTTCATCGGCGGCGGGCAGGACTTTGAGCAGGAGCTGCTGCTTGACGATTTGCACCGCGGCAAGGACAGGGAGATAATCTCCGCCATAAATGACGGCGTGACCTTCCTCACCATCTGCGGCGGCTACCAGATGATGGGCAGCTATTACGAGACTTATGACCATAAGCGCTGTGACTTTATCGGTGCGGTGGATTTATACACCGTCGGCACCAAGCAGCGCATGATAGATAACTTCAAGTTCCGCTGCGGCGAGAGCGCGGGCGGCAGTGTCGTCGTCGGCTTTGAAAACCACAGCGGCAAAACCTACCTCGGCGCTGGCGTGGAGCCGCTCGGCATAGTGCTCAGCGGCCACGGCAATAACGGTGAGGACGGCACCGAGGGCGTACACTATAAAAATCTCTTCGGCAGCTACAGTCACGGCCCAATTCTGCCCAAAAACCCGGAATTTTGCGATATGCTCTTGAGCACAGCGCTCACCCGACGCTATGGGCGGGCGGAGCTTGCCCCGCTTGACGACAGGGCGGAGCTCGCCGCGCACGATGAAATGTGCGCAAAAATTTGATGGAGGGCTGAATATGCTGCGCTTTTATAACGGGAAAATACTCAGCTTAAAAAGCGGAATAAAAGTGTGTGACGGCGAGGTATGGACGGACGGCGGCGTAATAATGCTTGTCGGCAAGCCCGCCGACGAGCGCCCCGCTTTTGAGCGCGAGATAGATTTGAAGGGCGATTTAATCATGCCCGGCTTCAAAAACGCGCACACGCACACGGCAATGACAATCTTCCGCTCTCTGGCGGACGATATGCCGCTTGACCGCTGGCTGAGCGAGCAGGTCTGGCCGTATGAGGCCAAGCTCACGGGCGAGGCGGTGTATGACCTCACCAAGCTCGGCATCATGGAGTACTTGAGCTCCGGCATCACCGCGAGCTTTGACATGTACTTCAAAAATGACTTTTACGCCAAGGCCAACGTCGACGCGGGCTTTCGCACGGTCATCTGCGCCGCGCTCAATAATTTCGACGAGGATATAACGAATATTGAGCGGGAGTACCTCAAGTTCAATAATTATAACGAGCTCGTCTCGTATAAGCTCGGCATTCACGCGGAGTACACCACCTCTATGGAGCGCATGGAGTACATTGCCGCGCTCGCCGAGAAATACCACGCCCCCTGCTATACCCACATGAGCGAGACTAAATCCGAGGTTGACGGCTGCATTGAACGCTACGGCCTTACACCGCCCCGGCTTTTGGATAAGCTCGGCTTTTTCAGGTATGGCGGCGGCGGATATCACTGCGCTTGGCTGAGTGAGGAGGATATAGCACTCATGGCGGAGAAAAAGCTCTACGCCGTGACCTGCCCGGCCTCAAACCTCAAGCTCGCAAGCGGAATCGCGCCTATAGACAAGCTCGCGGCCGCCGGTGTGCCGCTCGCCATCGGCACGGACGGGGCGGGCAGCAACAACGCCCTTGACATGTTCCGCGAGATGTATTTGATGAGCGCGCTGCAAAAATACCTCAATAATGACGCGGCGGCGGGCTGTGCCGAGCGCACACTGACAGCGGCCTGCTGCGGCGGTGCGCGGGCAATGGGGCTTGACGACTGCGACGATTTGGCCGTGGGCAAGCGCGCGGACCTTATCGTCATCAAC
>CAUABY010000074.1 GCA_958427375.1 uncultured Eubacteriales bacterium | reverse complement strand
CCGCCATAACCGGCGGCTTCCCCGTCAGCGGCGCAGGCGGCGGCGACGGCGGGGGCGGTGCTGACGGCAGCTACAGCGTCATCGACTCCGGCAGCTACTCAAACATAGGCTATGAAACGAGCTTCCAGTATAGCCGCCGCGAGAAAACCGCGAGCTATACGGCACTGAGCTTCATCACCGCCTGCACGGTACAGATAAGCGCGGGGCGTGTCGGTGAGTATGACAGTGGGCTTTTCATGGATGGCTATGTCACGCGCTCAACCGCCTTTGACAGCGCAAACGGCAGGCCGACGGGGACGATTACGGCAAGCTCTGAGGGCAGCGACAGCTATAATCTTGAGTTTGAGGCCGCGGCGGGCACGACCTATTACCTGTGGTCGGTCATCCGCCAGTCCGGCTATATTGATACGACTGTCGCCATCTCCGTAAAGCCCACGGGCGCGCAGTTCAGGATAAAAGACTGCGGCACGCACTTAGGGCTATCCCAGCAGAACGTCTCATATTCCATGAGCATGGGCACATATCAGGTCGGGCGCATGAAGCTCAGCTTCAAATACACTTCCGATGTTGAGATCATCGTCACTTCAAGCGATACCTCCGGGCTGACTGACCTCTACATCTCGACCGAGCCTGATATAGACAGCTACACCGGCTATCCGCATGGGGTTGAGGGAAGCTATGAGCCCGGCACAAGCAACACCACACTCTCCAAGGATGTGACCTATTACTTCTTTGCCAGATGCAACGCCGGGCTCAGCTCCGGCACGGTGAGCTTCACAATAAAGCCGCCCGAAGTTGTCTGGACGGAGGGCGACCGCGTTGAGTACCTGCTGCTTGAAAACGAGGTTTCGCGCACGGTGTCTCTCGCCGAGGGCAAGTACAGCGTTATAAAGCTGAGCTTTGCCCACTCCGGCACGGCGCAGTTTTATACCGGAGGCACCACAATAAGCGAGTATCAAAAGCTTATAGCCTATTTCTGCGATAAGGATGAGCTCGACAGCAATTCCGGCTGGGCGAGAAGCTTTCTTGCCTTCGCGGAGGGCAGTGATGAGTGGAATAAGTCCTCGGACTACAGCTTTTCGTATAATGTCATCGCGGGCAAAACCTACTATCTTTTCACCAGAAACGCCTACACCGGAGCCCCAATTCCGGCTGACCTCAAAACCACCATACATATCGTGCCGCCGGGCGTTCATACAGGGGGCTACACGCTTGTGGAGTCGGTGCAGAGTCTGGATATAAGCGAGAACTGCAGCTTCCCAGTCACGCTTCAAAGCTATACTGTCAGCCGCCGCGAGCTGAGCTTTGCCTACAGCGGCGAGGCGGGATTTTCCGTCGGCGTGGCCGCGCCGAGCCTGGGACAGCCGCATCTGCGCGTATACATCAGCAACAGCGAGGGGATAAACCTCGAAACCGGCACGCCGACGGGCAGCGTGCTGATCTCCAATACGAGCGGCGCGAGCGCGGCAGAGCTGAAATACACTGTGTCGAGCCGGGCGCGGCTGTACCTCTTCATCGTCACGGACGAGGTGTATGTCGAGACGCAAAGCCAGCTCACTCTCGCCATTGAAGCACCTCCCACGGCATATTTCAAGATAAGTCAGCGCGGCGAGTTTTACGGCGTGGCCGAGCCTGTCAGCTTTGAGGCCGCGCCCGGTGAGGCTGGGGTGTGCCTTCTTGAGCTGAGCTTTGAAAAAAGCGGGCTTGTGCAGTTTTCAACATCGGACGCGGCGGGCGGCCTGACCTTTCTGCGCGGCTACATCAGCTATATCCCGTCCTTAAACTCCGCCACGGGCGAACCGAGCGCGGAGGTAATCAGAGCCTCCGCGCCATCAGACACCGGCGCGCCGAACTACAGCTTCACCGCGCTTGTCGAGGCGGGCACCACCTACTACCTTTTCAGCCGGGACGACTGGGCGTATTCCGACCCCGGCTTTATCATAAACATCACACCCGTGCAGGGGGCAGTGCGCGTCATGCTCGGCGGGGCGGGCACGGCGGCGCTGGTCTATGTCTACACGCAGGGCGCGTGGCACGCGGCGCTGCCGAGATGCTATACCTCCGGCGCATGGCACACGGGCGGATAGTGTGAAAAATCACGTTGTCAGAATGGAGATTAAAATATGAAAGACAAAGAAAAACTGTATCGCGGCGCAGTCGGCAAGTCCGCCGCAAAACCCACCTATGCCGCGAGCTATGAAAAGCAGCTTGCTGACACCTATGACAAGCTTGCCTCCCGCCCCGCCTTTGAGTACAACCTCGGCGCGGACGGACTTTACAAAAAGTATAAGGACGACTATCAGCAGCGCGGCCGCCTTGCCATGCGTGACACCATCGGGCAGGCGAGCGCCCTGACCGGCGGCTATGGCTCGACCTATGCGCAGAGCGTCGGCCAGCAACAGTATGACGCACAGCTTGAAAAGCTCGGCGACATCGTGCCGGAACTCTACAGCCTCGCCTACAGCCGCTATCAGGACGAGGGCGCGACACTGCGCGACAGGTATGACATGCTCTCAACCGAGCGCGACCGCGAGTACAGGCAGTATACAGATGCGCTCGACAGCTACAATAACGAGCGCGAGCTTGAGTATAAGCGCGAGCAGGACGAGCTGGAGCGCGCCGAGAAACAGCGCGAACAGGAGTATCAGCGCAGTCAGAGCGAGGCGGCCGCCCGCGCAAAATACGGCGACTTCGGCGGCTATGCCGCGCTCTATGGCGACGAGACCGCAAAGCAGATGCGCCAGTACTGGATAGCCCAGAACCCCGCCGCGGCCTACACCCTCGGCCTCATCTCCGCCGAGCACTATTACCTGCTCACGGGCGGCGCGGGCAAGGCGGCGGGCGGCGCGTCCTCCGGCGGCTCACGCAATTACTATCCCAACACCGCGCCCGACGGCAGAGACGCCGCCGTTGTCCAGCGCGAGCTGAGAAATAAGGGCTACAATATAGCCGTTGACGGCGCGTGGGGGCCCAAGAGCCAGAAAGCTTGGGATGCGGCCAACAAGGGCGGCGGCGCGGTTGAATACCTGCGTATTAAATAAAGCGGCACGTGCTGGATAATCTCCATCGCGCCGCATAGGGAGAGATTAATATAATGAGTATTGAAAGCATATATAACAGCCTGCTCTCCGCCGGGCTCAGCCGCGCGGGAGCCTGTGGAATCATGGGCAACATGCAGGCCGAGAGCGCCATGCAGGCTAACATAGCACAGCGCGGGATGACAGAATTCACGGACGCGGAGTACACCCGTCGCGCCGACTGCGGCATGCTGGATTTCGTGCGCGACGCGGTGGGGTACGGCCTGTGTCAGTGGACGTATTGGAGCCGCAAGCAGGCCCTGCTGGATTTCGCCCGCGCCCGCGGCGTGAGCGTCGGCGATGAGGCAGCGCAGGTGGAGTTCTGCATACACGAGCTTCGGCGGGATTACCCCGCGCTCTTCGCCGCGCTTTGCGAAAGCGGCAGTGTGTACGACTGCGCCGCGCGCGTCTGCCGCGAGTACGAGCGACCGGCGGTTAATAATATCGGCGTGCGCGCGGCCTATGCGCAGGGCTTTTACAACTGGTTTGATACGGGCGCGGCGAAACAGGAAAGCGCGGGCGGCGGAAACGCCGCAAATCCCGGCAGCGCGGGCGCGGCGGCGGAAGCCGGAAGTGCGGAAGATGTGCCCAGAGAGACCTATTGGCCGCCGCGCATGCTCTGTGAGGGTATGCGCGGCGCGGACACAGCCTGTGCGCAGGCACTTATGGCCGCGCGCGGCTATGCCTGCGTCCCCAGCGGCGACTTTGACGCGCCTACCGCGCGCAGTACACGTGCCTTTCAGTCGGCGCACGGCCTTGCGGCGGACGGGGTGATTGGTGCCAGGACTTGGGCGGCGCTGCTCAGTGTGCGCGGATGAGCGAGACTGTCATTGTCGCGGTGCTGGGCTTCCTCGCCACGCTTGTGGGGGCGTATCTGGCCAACCGAAAGTCCAGCGCGCTTATCGCGTATAAGTTAGAGCAGCTTGAGAAGAAGGTGGATTTGCACAACACCGTTATTGAGCGCACATATGCGCTTGAGCGGCGCGCGGATGTGACCGCGGAGCAGATAAAGGTCGCCAACCACCGCATTGACGACCTTGAACATAAAAACTGAAGCCGGGGGATTCAATTCCCGGCAGCTGAAACTGAGGAGGAAACTGTATGAATTGGAAGAATATAATTGAGCGCGCAGCGTGGACATTCTTGGAGGGCTTCATCGTCGCCTTGCCCGCCGCCTCACAGCTCGGCGTGGATGCGGCGGCGTGGAAAGCCGCACTCATCGGCGCGGCCATGGCGGGGCTCAGCGCGCTGAAAACCCTTGTCCTTGAGGTCATAAAAACCGCCAGGGGCGAAGGCTGACAGAGAGACCCGCAGACCCTAGGATTGCGGTTAACCCCCGGCAAAAAATATATGCTTTACAAAAAGTCGGCAGATATGGTAATATTTCATTGAATACAGTGTTTTTCAGACATTTTTAATGGAGGGTCATAACAGTGCTCAAACGCTCGATTTGCCTGCTGCTTGTCATGCTCATGATTCTCATGCTGATGCCCGCGGCCGTATTCGCCGAGGGCGCGGATATGTTGGATTCTGCCGCCGCGAACGAGCCGCCGATTTCTTTAGGCGGGGATAGTGCGCCCGTGGTGCCGGAAACACAGCCTACAGCTGATACGCAAGCCCCAGTCACAACGCCGTCTCCCGTCGCAACGGAACCGCCCGTCACAACGCCGTCTCCCATCACAACGCCGTCTCCCGTCACAACGGAACCGCCCGTCACAACACAGGCACCCATAACAACACAGCCGCCGGTTGAGGATGAGCAACAGCAGGAGAAACCCGGTGATACCGGCATTGGCGAGCCGGATGATTTGCTCACGGATGTGCTTTTTGCCTTGGACGCTGGCGAGAATATAGTTCCCTATATGTCTGAGCCTGCGCCGGGTAACGTGTCGGAGATGCCCACAGGTCTCGCGTTGGAGGTGCTCTCGTCCAATTCAGCCCCGACAGTGAATGAAACGGTGACCTACACCCTGAACCCCACGGGCACGACGCCTGCCGGCAACAGCCGCCCGCTTACGGAGTTCAACTTTAAGTATAAATACCGTTACAGTGTTATGCAGAAGGTGGACGGCGCATGGCAGTTTGTCGTTGATCCCGCCAATCAGCCGTTTCAGGAGAACAATGTTTTTTCCGTAACATTTTACAGCGGCAATGAGTATAAGATAGACTTCTATCTTTTGGAGATGTACCCTTTCACTGATACGGACGGTAAGGAAAAGTATTTCTCAACGTCTGATACAAAGACGATTTATGTCACGCCTACCGGTGCTGTCCAGACGATTGAGCAGGCTGCCGACGATGTGGCGAAGCAGTGCCTTGCGGCGCTGCCGAACGGCAGTCAGTACGAGCGTGCGCTTTGGCTGCACGACTGGATCCTTGAAAAATGCACCTATGATAACAGCAGCACGGGTGTGCTCTGCGGCGCGGAGGGCGTGTTCTTCTATGGCAAAGGTACCTGCGCCGCCTATCGCTCCGCGTATAAGATGCTGCTTGACCGCGTGAACATAGAAAATGAGCGCTGCACCGGCAACGGCCACGAGTGGAACGTCGTGAAGCTGGACGGGAAGTGGTATCATATAGACGTCACATGGGACGATGTAGAGTACAGTGATTCATATTATAAACACCTCTACTTCGGCCTGACCGACGAGCTGATGAGCGCCGTCCACTCCGAGCACAGCCCGAATCCCGCCTGCCCCGCGAATTCTCTGGAGCAGAACTATTTCATAAAGACCGGCCAGATACATACATGGTCCGATAGATTTGAAGCAGGCATTGTCGGGCAGCTTGAAGCGGGGAACAGCAGCTTCTCCCTGCCGTCTGCGGGGAATGAGCCGGACTCTACCAAGAGCGTTCTGTACGGCGTCGCAGCCTATGAGCTGTCCACCCGTGAATGGACGCTGGATAACGGCAAGGAATACAGCCTCAGCGCTGAGTATGATAGGGAGAACGACGCGCTCAACTTCACGGCGCAGGATATAAGCGAACCTGAGACCCCGCCGGAGGAGAAGGACTATTCTCTGGATAATGTGGCGCAGCTCCACGGCGGCAAGCCTGTGATTCTCAGTGTTGACGGGATAGACCTCTATCCGGACGCGGGCGGGAGCTTTGGCAGTATTGAGCTGGCGGAGGGCGAAGAGCTGCTTATC
Source organism: uncultured Eubacteriales bacterium (assembly GCA_958427375.1). GTDB lineage: Bacteria > Bacillota > Clostridia > Oscillospirales > Oscillospiraceae > Limivicinus. Next base: position 2,768 of record CAUABY010000074.1, on the reverse strand, counting down.
ACCACCGCGGAGTACAATCTGCCTTTCGGCTCCGATGTACATCAGATGTACCCGACGGGTATGTATGTGTACAGCCTTGAAAAGAGCGACGGCAAGTACAGCCTCAACAGAGTGTCCGGCCTTGATAATCTGCTCACCTATGGCGGCAGCTCCATCAGGATAACCGGCAATAAGGGCATCCGCATGATAACCGGCATCGACAGATCGCTCAAATCTGCCCTCATTGGGAACGGAGTGACCGGCTACAGGCTGGAGGAATACGGCACGCTGCTGTGCTGGGCAAGCGAGATACAAAACGGCTCTCTCGGTCTCGGCGACAGTTACGCAAGGCACAACTATGCCTACAGCCGCGCCGCCGGTACTGACCCGGTGTTCCGCTACTCCGGCGGCAAGGCGCAGTATACCAACGTGCTGGTGGGCTTTTCAAATGAGCAGTGCGTGGACGATATTGCCATGCGCCCGTATATCAAGCTCACCGCGCCTGACGGCGGACAGGTGACGCTGTACGGCGGTATCGTCCGCCGCAGCATCGGCTATATTGCCTATCAAAACCGTAACGCCTTCTCACCCGGAACCGCAGCGTACAATTATATCTGGGATATAATCCACTATGTGTACGGCGACAAATATGACGCAGATTACAGGGGGTAAGCCATGAAAAAGATAATTGCAGTCTGTCTCTGCGCAGCCATGCTGCTGCTCGGCGGCTGTGGTATTCCCATGCCTCCCGCCGTCTCCACCCATGAGCCTGCGGCCGCACCGGAACCCACACCTGCCCCGACGCCCACCCCCACCCCGACTCCGGACACTTCCGGCGCGGAGGTAGTAACGCTTGAGGCCTGCGCGGTTATGGCCGTACTTGAGCGGGGCGATAAGCTCTTGATAGAGGACGAGTGGGAGAACTACTACATTGTAAGCTCTGCCAAAGGCAGGGGCTATGTTGAAAAGCGCCTTGTGGCGCTTGACGGCGAGGCGGAGGCAGAGCCGCGCACGGTCTATGCCAGAAGCAAGGCGGAGTTTTTCACCGGCTATCTGCTCCGCGGCGAGCCTGCGCAGACGCTGAACACCAATACGGAGCTTCAGCTCCTTGCCGACTTCGGGGATTGCTGCCTTGTCGAGCTTGACGGTGTTCTGGGCTATGTGCCCTCCGATATGCTCAGTGACAGCCGCATCCAGTCCTACAGCTACTCCGGCGGTGGCGGAGGCGGTGGAGGCGGAGGAGCGCCCGCTGCCGGTGTTGACGGCGGCGACATCAGCCTTGCCGCTCAGAGAAGAATTGTGTTCAGAGCCGAGCGCGCGGGGTACGCAGGCCTTGACAGTACCAACGGCGGAACCGCCGCCCATGTTATCTCCGCCGAGGCGGAGCTCTACGCGGCAATTTACCGGCGCGGCGAGCAGGTGCGGGTGTTCTCTCAGGAGGGCGAAATCTGCACGCTCTATATCGACGGCGTTTTTGCCACGGTGGAAAGGCGCTGCCTGCGTCTTGAGGGCGACGAGGCCTTTGAAAGCGCGGTGGGCTATGCGGCCTCCGGCGCGGAGCTTTTCCGCAGCCTTGAGCTTCGCGGCGAGGTTATAGACAGCCTCGACAGAAATACGGAGCTTACGCTGCTTTGGGCTTTTGAAAACTGCTATCTTGCCTCCCTGCCCGACGGAAGCATGGGCTATATCGCCGCGGATAAGGTGAATGATAAGCCTGTCGTTTACAGTATTTACGGCGGCGGAGGAGGCAGCGGTGCTTCCGGCGGCGGTGGCGGAGGCGGCGAATGGACGGAGCCGGTGCTGTAAGCCGGGGAGAGCCGAACCCATATCCGTGCGCCACGCGGGAAAAATGCCGCTACAGACGCATCCCATGCTGCGCGGCGCAGCCGGCATACGGATGAATTAAATTGAGAAATAAATAAAACAGAGCAAAGAGCAGGCCGTGTTAGCGGTCTGCTCTTTGCTCAAGTATGGGGTTTTACGTGAGTAAAATTTCTGCGCTTTGGCCGGCTGCCTCTGCCGCGCTGCTTGCATTGCCGTCGTTGAGCACGTCGATTATCGCCTTTTCGCTTACCGGTTTGGAGAAATAATACCCCTGGATATAGTCGATATTCCACTTTTGCAATAAGGCCAATTCCGGCACTGTCTCCACGCCCTCGGCGACGGCCTTGCAGCCCATATCGATCAGAGCGCTGGAGATATTGCGATATAAGGACGCAACTTTAAATTTGTTGCCGAAAACCAGATTTATTTTTTTATGATTGGCTATATCAACATTAATTACGTGGAACCTCCCGCTTGTTCGCGTATAGCTCCTCCAGCCAGCAGTCAAAATAGCGGCTGTTGAAGGCGCCGGTCAGGCTGTCTATGCGTTCATAAGGATTGCAGATAGCCATAAAATAAAGAAATCAAGGATGAAAAGTCAATTTATATTGCCTCGTGCAGGCGTGGATGCCAAAGAGCTGACTGTTCCGTATAAAAAGTACAGCGTATCCGAAGCCCGCCGGTTTGCCCTGACGCGGATTGCCGTACAAAATAAAAAAGCTGCAAGCCACCGTTTACCGATGGCCTGCGGTTTTCAGGACAGTAAAAGCCCTCGTGGCTGCCGGGGATGGGGACGGAGAGCTGGCCGCCGACAGCAAGGCGGAAAGTCTCGTGCTGGGTCAAAAACTCCAGCTTGTCATAGATGACGATGTCCTAAAACATCTTGCGCAGCGGCCCTTTGCCGCCTCTGTAGTCGTCGGTGATGCCGTAGATCTGATAACGGCGCCTGTCCATACGCATAAGTT
>CAUABY010000073.1 GCA_958427375.1 uncultured Eubacteriales bacterium | reverse complement strand
TCCAATCAACCGCACATTCAGCCAGCCAATGACAACATAAGTCTCCCCGTGCGGTGGGATGGAGATTTGCGGCAGGCGCCGGGGCTGTCATTTTGTGTTGAGCGGCAGTCCGCAGTCGGAAATTCCGGCCGCGGCGCCGCTCGTTCTTTATTATATCAGCTTATCCGCCGATAGTTCGGGATTGTTTGCCCCCTCGCAGGTGGCGGTTATCGCCCCGGCCTTGACCGCGGCGCGTGTGCTGTCGTAAAGGCTCAGCCCGTTGAGCCCCGCCCAGACGATTGCCGCCGTAGCCGCGTCGCCCGCGCCGGTGGTGTTGACAACCGTGACATACTCGCGCGGCAGGCGCACAAGCTCGTTTTCGTCCGCGGCGAGCATGCCCTCCTCACCGAGGCTGATGAAAACGCGCTTCACGCCGCTTTCAACAAGCTTTTTCGCCGCGCGCTCCGGGTCAATCTCCCCGGTGAGCCGCTCAGCCTCATAGATATTCGGCTTGATGGCGGCAAGCTTATCGAGCACGGGCGAAAGGCGCATGGCCTTTGCGGTGGAGACTGGGTCGGCGTAGATATGGGCGGTGCAGTGCGCCGCGGCGTACTCTATAGTCTCCGGCTGCAAATTCGCGTCAAGCACAACCGCGTCAAAGCTGTTGATGACGGCGATGTGCCGCGCGATATAGTCCGGAGTGATGCACCTGACAATCTCCATGTCGGAGATGGCAAGCTCCATATCGCCGGTCTCGTCGGTGACATAGAGATATGTGGACGAGCGCATATCGGGCATGACGCGCGCGAGCGACATATCCAAACCGAGCTCAGCACAGCTTTTTAATATGCCGTGGCCGTAAACATCATCACCGACGGCGGCAATGAGGCTCACATCGAGCCCCAAAAGCCGCATATTGTGGGCAATGTTGCGCCCGACGCCGCCGGGTCTGACGGTTATGATGCCGGGATTGGAGTCGCGCATGATGAGCTTGTTCATCGGGCTTCCGCCGATATCCATGTTCACCCCGCCGATGACGAGGGCGCGCTTCGGCTGTACGGCTCTCATAATCTTATACGTTCCATATGTTGTTGGCGTACTCTCTTATAGCTCTGTCCGCCGCGAACACGCCGCTCTGCGCGGTGTTGACGATGGACAAGCGCGCAAGCTCGCTCTTGTCGGCAATGCGCTGATAGAGGCGCTTCTGGCAGTCGGCATAGGCGCGGTAGTCGGCGATGAGCATGTAGGGGTCGCCGCCGTAAAGCAGCATGGACACGAGGTCGGAGTAGCTCTTGCCGTCGCTGAAGCCCTGGCGGAAGCGGTCGAACACACGCATAATCTCATAGTCCTGCATGGCGACATAGTTGGGGTCATAGCCGTTGGCCTTCATACGCTCGACCTCTTCCGTGCGCAGGCCGAAGAGGAACATGTTCTCGTCGCCAAGGCGCTCATACATCTCAACGTTTGCGCCGTCGAGCGTGCCGATGGTGACCGCGCCGTTCATCATAAGCTTCATGCAGCCGGTGCCGGAGGCCTCCTTACCGGCGGTGGAAATCTGCTCGGACACCTGCGCGGCGGGTACTATGACCTCGGCGGCGGAGACGCGGTAGTTCTCCACAAAGTAGACCTGAAGCTTGCCGCGGCAGAACGGGTCGTTATTGACGTCGTGCGCGAGAGAGAGCAGCAACTCAATGATGCGCTTTGCGGTCTTGTAGCCCGCGGCGGCCTTTGCGCCAAACACGAAGGTGCGCGGCACAAAGTCCATATTGGGGTTGTCGTGCAGCTGTTGCTGAAGGCTTGTGATGCTCATCGCGCACAGAAGCTGGCGCTTATACTCGTGCAGGCGCTTAATCTGCACGTCCATAATGGAGTCGGTGTTGAGCGTGAAGCCGTCGTTGCGGGCGGCAAACTGGGCAAAGCGCACCTTGTTCTCGTGCTTTATCTCAAGGATGCGGCGCTGAACCTCGCTGTCGGCGGCAAAAGCGTTGAGCTTTGCCAGCTCCTCCGGCTTTGTGAGGTAGTCATCGCTGCCCAGCAGCTCAATAATGAGCTTGTCAAGGCCGGGGTTAATCTGGCTGAGCCAGCGGCGGTGGTCGATACCGTTTGTAACATAGGTGAAGCGCTCAGGGCGAATTTCGCACACATCTTTGAAGAGGTCATTTTTGAGAATGTCGCCGTGGAGCTTGGACACGCCGTTGACCTTGTAGCAGGCGGCAAGGCACATATTGGCCATGTGTACCTGACCATCACGGATGATGAGGTTGCGGCCGACCTTCTCGCCCTGACCGAACTTGCTGACGAGATAGTCGCACCAGCGGCGGTTAATCTCGCACATAATCTCCCACAGGCGGGGCAGAAGCTGCTGCACCAAATCCTGCGGCCAGCGCTCAAGCGCCTCGCTCATAACGGTGTGATTGGTGTAGGCCACGGCCTTGGTTACGATGTCCCAAGCCTCGTCCCAGCCAAGGCCGTACTCATCCATGAAGATGCGCATAAGCTCCGGGATGATGAGCGTGGGGTGGGTGTCGTTAATCTGGATGGTGTGGTGCTCCGCAAAGCTCTTGATGTCGCCCCACTTTTTCATGTGGGAGCGGACTATATCCTGCGCGGTGGCGGAGACGAAGAAATACTGCTGTTTGAGACGCAGGGTCTTGCCCTCGATATGCTCATCCGCCGGGTAGAGAACCTTGGTGATGACCTCGGACATCGTGCGCTCTTCAAGGCTCTGAACATACTTGCCCTCGGAGAAGAGGTACATGTCAAGATAGTTGGTGCTCCTGGCATCCCAGAGGCGCAGAGTGTTTATCTCATTTGCGCCGTAACCTGCAATCAGCATGTCGCGCGGCACCGCCATAACGGCAGTGTAGCCTGTGTACTCGGCGGTGTACTTGCCGAAGTTGTCCCAGCGCGGGGAGACCTGGCCGCCGAAGCGGACTTCAACAGCGTCCTCATAGCGCGGCACGAGCCAGCTCTCAGCGGCAATGCGCCAATCGTCGGCAACCTCGGTCTGTCTGCCGTCGGCAAACTTCTGCCTGAAGATGCCCAGCTCATAGCAGATGGAGTAGCCTTTTGCCTCAAGGCCCAGGGTGGACATGCTGTCCATGTAGCAGGCGGCGAGACGGCCGAGACCGCCGTTGCCCAGACCCGCGTCAGGCTCCGCCTCGAAGATGTCCGCGGCGCAGTGACCCATATCCTCAAGCGCGCCGGTAACAGCCTCAGATATGCCGAGGTTGTAGGCGTTTTTCATCAGGCTTCGGCCCATGAGGAACTCCATGGACATGTAGTGTACTTCTTTGGTGGCATGCCTGGGGTCCTCTGCGACGAGGAGCCTGCTCATTATTTCGCGGATGACAATGGCAGTGGCCTGAAAGATTTGATAGTCAGTCGCCTCAGCGCCTGTGACGCCGAAGTGGGAACACAGCTTATCCTCTATGGCGCTGCGCATCTCATCGCGTGAAATCTGTTCTGTCATTCAATATTCCTCCGTATAAGTATATGGATAACCGGAACGTATGGAAGATTTGTCATTCCGGCAAAAAGCAGAGTCTCAGGCTGTTATCCGAACAGCCTGAGTCTCCGCCTTATAGCGATATTAACATCCGCCCATTCAGATGGCTGTGTCTTTCGGCACAACGACAGGGAGCTTGGCGCTGCCTATCATCACGGTGTTGTCGGCGAAGCTTGCGAACTTATCCGCAATCACATACTCAAGGTTTGCGTCCTTGCCGACCGTGCAGCCGCGCATGATGATGCAGTTTTTCAGCTTGGTACCGGCTTTGATGCGCGCGCCGGAGAAAACAATGCAGTTTTCTATGCTGCCCTCGATAATGCAGTTATCGGCCACAAGGCTGTTTTTCGCCGAGGCCTTCTCACCATAATAGGTGCTCACGCCCTCCATGTCGCGTGTGCGCACGGGGCGGCCGGCGGGGAAAATCTGAGCACGCTTGGCCGGGTCAAGCATATCCATGCTGGAATTATAGTACTCATCCACACTGTCGATGATGGAGGCGTACTCTGTGTGCATATAGGTGGAAATCTTGCCGCCCTCGCTGAGGTAGAGGGGAATGGCGTCCTTGTGGAAGCGGTGCAGCTCCAGTGCCTTGCACTTGTCCATCAGTTCAACAAGGGTATCCTTGCGGATGATGAAAGCCTCAAGTGACGGCACACCCTCGCCGCCCTCGCGGTCATAGAGCATGCGGGTGACAAAGCCGTTTTCGTCAAGGAGGTAGCGGTGGTGTGTGCCCTCCGGGCCCTTGTTGGCGCAAATTGCCATCATGTCAGCGCCGTCGGCCTGATACTTCCTGATGGCGGCGGACAAATCAATATTGGAGCAGACATTGCCGAGCATGAGCACAACATGGCTCTGCTTGATGCTCTTGACATAGCCCGCGACGCCGTTTAAGGCCTCAAGCGTGCCATTGTAGTTGCCGCGGTGGTAATCGGGCAGGCCGAAGGGGGGCAGCATGCGTATGCCGCCGCGCTTGCGGCTCAAATCCCAAGCCTTGCCGCTGCCGATATGGTCAAGCAGGGACTGGTAGTCGCGCTGCATGATAACGCCGACATTGACTATCTCGGCATTTCTCATGGAGCTGAGCGCAAAGTCAATAAGTCTGTATCTGCCGCAGAAAGGCAGAGAGGCCGCCGTGCGCTTGTTGACAAGCATGCCGAGTTCGGGCGAAGTGTTGTAGGCAAAGATAATTCCGTGATAGTCTCTCATAGCTCAACTTCCTCCCCTGTGTATATCATAGCGCCGGACTTTACGACCGCGCCCGCCTTGATGGTGATGTTCGGCCCGCAGGTCGCAACGCCCCATTCATCCGTGCCGTCAGGAGCGGCGCCCACGTGCGCGCCCGCCTTGACGACGGTGTTCTCGCCGACTATAGCGTACTCGACAACCGCGCCGTCCTCAACGACTGCGCCGGGCATCAATACGCTGTACAGCACCTTCGCGCCTCTGCCGACCTTGACCTCGGACGAGAGCACGGAGTTTTCAATCAGGCCGTCTATCGAGCAGCCCTCGGTGACGATGGAGTGAACAATTTTCGCATCCTCGCCGACATAGCTCGGCGGGCAGATGGGGCTTCTGGAGCTTATCGGCCACGCGGGGTCATAGAGATTGATGCGGTCGGTGGAGAGCATGTCCATGTTCGCATCCCAAAGGCTGGTGATGGTGCCGACATCGCGCCAGTAGCCGCTGAAGTGATACGGCCAGAGCTTCTCACCGGCGCCCAGCATATTGGGGATGATGTTCTTGCCGAAGTCCTTGCTGGAGTTGGGGTCGTTCTCATCGGCTATCAGGTACTCGCGCAGCTTCTTCCAGTTGAAGATATAGATACCCATGGAGGCAAGGTCGCTCTTGGGGTGGGCGGGCTTTTCCTCAAACTCGCACACGTAGCCGTCCTCGCCGACATTCATAATGCCCATGCGGGTTGCTTCCTGCATGCTGACCTGCTGCACGGCGATGGTGCAGGCAGCGTCATGCTCAACATGCTCGCGCAGCATGTCGGCATAGTCCATCTTATAGATATGGTCGCCGGAGAGGATGAGCACGTTGTCCGGGTTATAGTTTTCAATGAAGCCGATGTTCTGGTAAATAGCGTTGGCCGTGCCGGAAAACCACGAGCCCTTCTCGCCCGCGCTCTGATACGGCGGGAGAATGTACGCGCCGCCGTCAGACACGTCGAGATCCCACGGCTTGCCGTTGCCGATATAGCTGTTGAGCTGCAAGGGGCGGTACTGGGTGAGAATGCCCACGGTGTCAATGCCGGAATTGGCGCAGTTGGACAGCGGGAAGTCGATAATCCTGTACTTGCCGCCAAAGGGGACGCTTGGTTTAGCGACGTTCTGGGTCAGCGCGTAAAGCCGAGAGCCTTGACCGCCAGCCAAGAGCATCGCAATACAGCTTTTTTTCATAGCCTCGTCTTCTTTCATTTAGTATTGTGTATTTTTTCCGCAGAGCAGGCCGCCCGGCGGTAATCTACTATTCAGTTTGTAAAAAAGTCCATTCAGGGCTTTTATGGCAGGCTCTACTTATTATTGAATTTATTCATTGCCCGCTCAGGGCCTTCGCATATGTAGCACGCAGCGGCGGCGGCGGCATGCTCCGCGGCGCGCGCCATGTCCTCCGCGTCCTGATTTTTAAAGCTTGCCAGCACCCAGTCCTTCACGTCATAGTCCGGATGCGGCGGCGCGCCGACCCCAAGCCGGATGCGCGGGAACTCCTCGGTGCCGAGGTGGGCGATTATGTTTTTCAGCCCGTTGTGCCCACCGGCTGAGCCTTTGGTGCGGATGCGAAGCTTTCCTATGGGAAGCGCCATCTCGTCAGAGACGACGATGATATGCGCGGGCGCTATTTTATAAAAGCGCGCGGCCTCTCCCACGGCCTCGCCGGAGAGATTCATGTAGGTCTGCGGCTTCATCAAAAGTACGCTCTCCCCGCCGATGCTGCACTGTGCGGTGAGCGCCTTGAAGCGCAGTTTGTTTATGGACACGCCCAGCTGCTTTGCCATGGCATCGCCGGCCATGAATCCGGCGTTGTGGCGCGTACCATCATATTTAAGCCCTGGGTTGCCGAGAAAAACTATGAGCCAGCTTATCCCGCCGGGCTTTTTGAAGAGCATTGCGAACTTTCCTTTCATACTCCCCCGCCCAGCCCGCACGGATGCGGGCCAGGGCGGAGCAGGGTGCTTACTTTAGTTATCGAAAAGGTTGGAGATAGAGACTTCCTCGTAAATTCTGCGAATCGCCTCGGCGAACACGGGGGCGGTGGAGATGTAGCTTATCTTGTCGCAGACGGGCTTGTCCTTGGGGTAGGGAATGGTGTCAAGCAGCAGCAGCTCATTGATGCAGCTGTCCTCAATGCGCTCAATCGCGGGGCCGGAGAGCACACCGTGGGTCACGCAGGCATATACTTCATTTGCGCCGCCCACCTCTTTAATGGCCTTGGCCGCGCCGCAGAGAGAACCGGCGGTGTCAACGATGTCATCAAGCAGGATGCAGGTCTTGCCGCGCACGTCACCGATGATGTTCATAACCTCGGACTGGTTTGCCTTTTCACGGCGCTTGTCGACGATGGCCATGTTCACACCCAGCTTCATGGAGAACTGGCGGGCGCGGGCGGTGCTGCCAACGTCAGGCGAGACAACCATCACATTCTCATTGCCCTTGCCAAACTTCTTGACGAAGTGGCGCACAAAGAGGTGGCTGCCCATGAGGTTGTCGACAGGGATATCAAAGAAGCCCTGAATCTGGTTTGCGTGCAAATCCATGGTGAGAACTCTGTCCGCACCGGCGGCGGTGATGAGGTTTGCAACGAGCTTTGCGGAGATAGGGTCGCGGCTTTTGGCTTTGCGGTCCTGGCGGGCGTAGCCGAAGTAGGGGATGACTGCCGTGATGCGGCCTGCGGATGCGCGGCGCATAGCGTCAATCATAATCAGCAGCTCCATAAGATTGTCATTGACATGGTTGCAGGTAGACTGGACGATAAACACATCTTTGCCGCGAACCGGCTCATAGACGGAAACGGAACATTCGCCGTCGGCAAACTGGGTGACGGACGCGTTGCCCAAGCTCTTGTAAAGCTGTGCGCAGATATCCTCTGCCAGCGCCGGGTTTGAATTGCCAGTGAAAACCGCAATTTCCTTGCCGTGTGAAATCATTTCTCTCTGTCCTCCGTAATCATCAGTAAATTTTTATGATTTCTCTGCAAATTGCAGACAACAGACCCCAGCCGCGTCATTTCACACTTTTGACGTAACTGAGCCTTATATTACGATTATAAGTATACCATAAACATCCTGCCATGTGAAGAGAAATAGCAAAATTTTAAAGGCGAAAAGCTTATAAAAAAACACATTTACAAGTAGAGCATTTTTGTATATAATATTATTTTGCTGAGACATTTTTCGGGAAAGTAGTGATTAGAATGATTGAATTTGAAGAATACAAGGCGAAGCTGAATAACATAAAGCCCACGCTTGATGTATTGCGCGACGCGCTCAAGTTGGAGGCAGCTGGCAAGGAGATTGAGGAGCTTGAGGCCGCCAGTGAGCGTGACGGCTTCTGGAATGACGTTGAAAATTCCCAGCGCGTACAGAAGCGCCTCAAGGTGCTCAAGGGCAAGGTGGAAAATTACGACAAGCTCTGCACCGCTTGGGATGACATGTTCACCCTCTGCGAGATGGCGATTGAAGAGAACGACGACAGCATGCTCGACGAGCTTGTTTCCGAGTACACGAAATTCACTGAGGCGCTGGAATCCACCCGCCTGAGCACCCTGCTCACCGGCGAGTATGACGCTAATAACGCCCTGCTCACCTTCCACGCGGGCGCGGGCGGCACCGAGGCGCAGGACTGGGCGAGCATGCTCTACCGCATGTACAACATGTGGGCTGACCGCCACGGCTACAAGGTTAAGGTCATGGACTATCTTGACGGCGACGAAGCCGGGCTCAAGAGCGCTACTATCATGGTCGAAGGCGAGAACGCTTACGGTTTCCTCAAGAGTGAGCATGGCATACACCGCCTTGTGCGCGTCTCCCCCTTTGACGCCGCCGGCCGCCGCCATACCTCCTTCGCCGCGGTTGAGGTCATGCCGGAGATTACCGACAATAACGAGATTGAACTGCGCGACGAGGATATCAAGATGGACGTGTACCGCTCCTCCGGCGCGGGCGGTCAGAAGGTCAACAAGACCTCCTCCGCCGTTCGTCTTACGCATATACCCACCGGTATAGTCGTTGCCAGTCAGGTTGAGCGAAGCCACTTCCAAAATCTCGAAAACTGCAAGAACATGCTCCGCGCGCGCCTTGCCGAGATTAAAGAGCGCGAGCACCTTGAAAAGATAAGCGACATTAAGGGCGTGCAGATGAAGATCGAGTGGGGCAGCCAGATCCGCTCCTATGTCTTTATGCCCTACCAGCTTGTCAAAGACCACCGCACTGAGTTTGAAAACGGCAATATCGACAACGTTATGAACGGCGATCTTGACGGCTTTATAAACGCCTACCTCTCCATGAAGGCGGCAAACTGAAAGCGCATAAACTAAAATTGCTGAGACTGTCAAAAAACCATGCCGCAATGCAAAGAAAACAGAGCAGCAGGGGAG
>CAUABY010000072.1 GCA_958427375.1 uncultured Eubacteriales bacterium | reverse complement strand
GCTCGGCGGATGAAGCGGTCAAAAAAGTCTAAAATAGGCTTTTTTGACAAGCTGACGCGCTGTCAGGCGTGTGTGCTCTTGTCTGCCGATGCTAACATCATTTAACATCATTCGCCGCCCGGCGAAAGACCTTCGATAAGCTCCGTAATCACGTACTGGCACAGGAGCATGCCCGCCGTCGCCGGAACCCACACGAGCGAGCCGGGGATACTGCGCCGACCGGGGGGCGGGGCTTCAAGCTGCTCGGCCTCCATCGGCTCCTCCGGCGAATAGACCACCGGCAGATGCTCCACGCCGCGCGCCCTCAGCTCCTTGCGCACCACGCGCGCGAGGGCACAGCCGCGGGTTTTGGAGATGTCCGTTATCTCCAAGAGCGCCGCGTCGCGCTTATTGCCGGTGCCGAGCGCGGAAATCATGGGTATGCCGCGCGCCCGGCAGGACATGATGAGGTCGACCTTGCAGGAGACAAGGTCAATAGCGTCCACGACGAAGTCATAGTCAGCAAAAAAGTCTTCACGGTTTTCGGCCTTATAGCAGCCAACGATGTGGTAAACCTCGATATCCGGGTTTATGTCGCGGATGCGCGCGGCCATGACCTCCGCCTTGGGCTTATCCATGGTGGAGGTGAGCGCGCAGAGCTGGCGGTTGGTGTTGCTAAGCCCCACACTGTCCGAATCAATGAGCGTGAGCCTGCCAATCCCGGCGCGCGCGAGCGCCTCAGCGCACCACGAGCCCACGCCGCCAAGCCCGAACAGCGCCACATGCGCGCCGCGCAGTCTGTCCATGGCGCGCTCACCCAGGAGCATGCGCGCGCGTAAAGTTCTCTCGTCCAATGCTTAATCCTCCCGTGGCAGACGCTTTCGTCCGCCTATAGAAATTCGCCGAAAGAATGACTTCCGGCGAATTTTGTTTCCAAATGCTCTGCCAATCCCGCGTCGTATGCAATACGCGCGGAAATCAAGCCTTAAGTTTATCTCAGCCTCAGCCGACGAGCTTGTACCAGAAGCCCTTGACCGGCTCGTACGCGGAGGTCAACTCCTCAAGCCAAGCGGAGAGGTCGGTATTGCGCAGGTCGTTTTCAGCGATGGAGTCGCGGCAGGTCTGACCCTCGCCGACATAGTACATCACGTGGTAGCCGGCATAGCTTGCGGACTCGCCATAGACGATGGCGGTGTCGCCGGGCTTGTGGCCTTCAAAGCAGAACTTGTCAAACTCCTCAACCATCTGACCCTTCTGCACGCTGTCATAGAGGCCGCCGTTGGTGTTGGAGCCGCTGTCCTCGGAGTACTGCTCAGCAAGGGCGGCAAAGCTCTCTTCGGTGGCCTCGCCCGCTTTCCACTCGGTGAGAATGTTCTCGGCCCTGGTGAGTGCCTCGGCCTTGGCAGCGTCGGTGTACTCGCCGTTTTCGTCGGCGGCGGCCATCACGAGAATGTGACGCACCTGAGCGAGTTTGTAGTTATTATCGTCACGGCCGAGATAGGTGACTACATAGTAGCCGTCGCCGCTGGTATTGGCGCAGACGGTCACATCACCGGCGGCGCGCTTAGCCATGGCCCAGTCCTTATAGGCACCGAGCCCGGAGCCCTGTGTGCGGGAGTTGTGGACGCACTCGGCGTCAATGCCGCTCTCGGTGAGCGCGGCGTTGAGATTTTCAACAACGTCATCGCCCTCCAGCTCCTTGTACGCGGCCATGATAGCGTTGGCCGTCTTTTCGGCCTCGGCCCTGGTCCCATCGGTGGCGGCCTCGGTGCCGTCCTCACCCGCGACGCGCTCCGCGCTGACGAGGTAGTAAGCTATGTCGAAGTAGTCCTGCTCGCCGTTATAGCTTTCGTACTGCGCGGCAAGCTCATCAGCGGTGTAGCTGAGAGTGTCGCTGTAGGCGGTGATGGCCTTGCTTGCGAGGCTGGAGTCATAGGCGGCCTGAGTTGCGATGTTCACATTCACGCCCTCGCCATAGTTTGCGGCGAGGAAGTTGTTGACGGAGGAGTAGCCCATGGTCTTGGCATAGTCGGTAAGGTCGGCAAAGTCGGCGTCGATAGCGGCGGTCTCCTCATCAGTGAGGCTGATGCCGTTTGCGCTGGCATAGTCACAGGCGGCCTTGATCTGCACAAGCTGGCTGATTGCGGCGTCAGAGAAATAGTCGCGCCAGGTACCGTTTTCCATCATGGAGCAGGACTGAGCGTCAAGCCCGGCGAGACCCGTGGAGGTGTCAAGGCCGAAGATGCTCGCGTAGCTGCCGTACTGGTTGACGAAAGAGACGTACTGGCTGGAGTACTGATAGTTCATCTCAGCGGGAGTGTAGCTCTCGTCACCGACGGTGACAGCGGTGGTGTGCTTGTAGAGAAAGCCGGAGTCGAGGAAGATGATGGCGGCGATGAGCAGGACAACGGCAATGGTGCCAAGCGTCCAGCGCAGCTTGCTCTTGGCCTGCTTCTTAGCCGCTTCCTGGGCTGCAAGCTGTTTTTTGTCAGTTCCGGCCGCACGCGCGGCCTGACGGTTCTTCTTTTCTGTAGAAGCGCTCATTATGTTTCATCCTTTTTCGTAAATAATAGCTGTTGCAAAAACGCTACAGTATTATAGCGCAACCATGACTTTTAATCAAGCGGAATCGGGGATAAATAATGTGAGTTTCCGCAATAGTTTACAGCGCGGACTTATTTTGACCTGTTTTTTACCCGGACAAGTTCATAATATACCGAACACGGGCATATATTGAATATATGCTCAGCCGCGAAAGTGGATATTTTGTCGGCTTTACATTTCCCGAAGGAGGTAGAATAAAGATGGAACACGACATTGACGATTTGATTTTTGGGGATTATGACCCCGGTCCGAGCACGAGGTAAAACCAGCTCACCGGATTGCGCGGCGTCTGCCGCCGCCATCCGTTAAAAATAGCGGAGTACTTTGTTTTAAGTACTCCGCTCAGCTTGTCAAAAAAGTCTTTTTTGACTTTTTTGACCGCTTCAGCCGCCGAGCATTTTGATAGTATCAAAATGCAGCTTCGCCCGAAAAGCCTTGATTTTCAAGGCTTTTCTGCGGCGGTTTATTGTATTTGAGGCGGGCCTTTTCTCGCTGCGGCTCGGTCACGGCGCGGCTCTGATATGCCACCGGCATATCATTCACTCCCGCGCCGCCGCTTCGCTACCCCTCAAGCTCCCCTGCTGCTCTGTTTTCTTTGCATTGCGGCATGGTTTTTTGACAGTCTCACAAGCCCGTGTCTCCCGACACGGGCCTGCTCAGCTCTATACTCTCTACTATTATATTATATGCATGCGTTATGCAGCGCAGCCTTGCGGGAATTCTATATCACACGAGGTTGACAACTATGCAGCTGCCCTCGCCGAACTCCGCTTCCATGCCGCGGCGATAATCCTCAAAGCAGTCCATTGGCATGAGCGCCTGCACACCGCCGGCAAAGCCCCCGCCGTGTACGCGCCACGCGCCCTTGCCTTCCAAAAGCCGCGCGCTCAGCTCCAGGCCCTGCTCAAGCTTGGTGTCGCCCGTGGCGCTGGTGACGATGTTCGTCAAAAGCTGCTCGGAAGAGCGCCCCGACTCGTTCATCAGCCGCATATACTCCGCGCCGTCCGCCGCCTTGAGGGCGTCGCGCATCTTCGGCACGCGCTCATTCTCGCCGAAAAAGTGCATCGCGCGGCGCACAGGCCGGTTCGACGCGTCCCAGCCCTTTTTGTAGAACTCCTCCGGGTCAACGTCCGACAGCAGACCCTTGTCAAAGAGGTTGGCGATATATACCATGTCCGCCGGGATGCGCGCGTACGAGGTGTCAAGCCCCGCGTGGCTGCCGCCGGTATTCGTAAGACACATTATCAGCCCCATCGCCGTGAAGTCGGCGCGCAAGGGCTCAATCTCGCTGGTTTTCAGATCCGCGTAGAGCGTGTGCCCCATCGCGCAGGCCAAGTGGCTCGTGAGGCCGACAGGCTTGCCGAAGTAGCTGTTCTCCTCCTGCTGCCCGGCGCGCGCTATAACGATGGGCGGCACTTCACCGTTATTATAAAGCTCGCTGAGAATGCGGCCTGTCAGCACCGCGAACGCCGCCGACGAGCTCAGCCCTGAGCCGATGGGCAGCGTTGAGCGAACCCTCGCCGTAAAGCCGCCGACATTGAGCCCCAGTTCCTTATACGCCGCCGCCATGCCGCGCACGAGCGATTTCGGCGTGCCAAACTCCCAGGTGCGCACGCTCATGTGCTGAAGCTGCACGTCAAAGGGCTTGAAGCCCTCCGAGTCGATATGTATGACGCCGCTTTCGTTCGCCTCCGCCTCCGCGAAGAGGCCGAGGTGTATGGCCGAGGCCAGCGTGCGCCCTTTCTGATGGTCTGTATGATTACCGGCCAGCTCTATTCTGCCGGGTACAAAAAGCTTAGTTTTCACAGCTATTCCTTCCTGTTTCAGCAAATACAGGCTGATTTTCTACATATATCAGCATATACTAATTTTGCCGCAAAGTCAACTGAAACAAATTATTTTATATTTGTCTGCCGATGCTATAACATAATAGACAAATTGCTTGCGTTTGTTTCGTGCAGAAGATATAATAATGTTTACGAGTATAATACCAACAAAAATAAACGCGCGCGGGCACACTCCGCGCCGCTTATGTAAAAGAGGAGATTAGTATGAAAGCTGCAAACGGCATCAATCTTACCATGCTGTGCGATTTCTATGAGCTGACCATGGGCAACGGCTACTTCACCGCCGGTATGAAAGACGAGATAACCTACTTCGACATCTTCTACCGCTCCGTGCCCGACGGGGGCGGCTTCGCCATAGCCGCCGGTCTTGAGCAGATTATAGACTATGTGCAGAAGCTGCATTTTGAGCCGGAGGACATTGAGTACCTGCGCTCTCGCGGCATCTTTGACGAGGGCTTCCTCGCCTACCTCGCCGATTTCAAGTTCACCGGCGATATCTGGGCCGTGCCTGAGGGTACGCCCATCTTCCCGCACGAGCCGGTTATCACCGTGCGCGCCCCCGCGATTCAGGCTCAGCTTTTGGAGACCTACATGCTCCTTGAGCTCAACCACCAGAGCCTCATAGCGACCAAGGCCAACCGCGTCTGCCGCGCGGCGGACGGGCGGGCGGTGCTTGAGTTCGGCTCGCGCCGCGCGCAGGGCATCGCGGGCGCGGTCACCGGTGCGCGCGCGGCTTTCATCGGCGGCTGTGCCGGTACGGCCTGCACCGTGTCTGACCAGCTTTACGGTGTGCCCGCCGCGGGCACCATGGCGCACTCCTGGGTGCAGATGTTCCCCAGCGAGTACGAGGCCTTTGTCGCCTACTGCAAGGCCTACCCCGACAACGCCGTGCTCCTTGTCGACACCTACAACACCCTGCGCTCCGGCGTGCCCAACGCCATCCGCGCCTTTGACGAGGTGCTCAAGCCCATGGGCATCACCAAGTGCGGCATCCGCCTTGACTCCGGCGACATGGCCTATCTCACCCAGCGCGCGCGCAAGATGCTCGACGAGGCCGGGTGGACGGGCTGCACAATCACGGTTTCAAACTCCCTTGACGAGCGGCTCATCTCGGAGCTTCTGCGGCAGGGCGCGAAGATAGACTCCTTCGGCGTCGGCGAGCGCATGATTACCTCCTCCAGCACTCCGGTGTTCGGCGGGGTGTACAAGCTCTGCGCCGTGGAGGACAAGCAGGGCACCATCATCCCGAAAATCAAGGTCAGCGAGAATGTCGGCAAGATTACAAACCCCGGCTTCAAGAAGGTCTACCGCATCTTCGACAAGGAGACCGGCATGGCCGAGGCGGACTATATCTGCCTGCATGACGAGGTCATTGACGACAGCAAGCCCCTTGAGCTGTGCGACCCGGACGCGCGCTGGAAGCGCAAGACCTACACCAGCTACCGCATAGCCGAGCTGCAAAAGCCCATCTTCATAAACGGCGAGCTTGTGTATGAGCAGCCCACGCTCAAAGAGGTCAAGATCACCTGCGCTTATGGCGTGAGCACTCTCTGGCCGGAGGTCAAGCGCTTTGACAACCCCCACCGTTACTATGTCGACCTCTCGCCGAAGCTGATGGCGCTGAAGGACAGGATGCTGGCCGAGCACGCGCACCTGGTGTGAGGGCGCTTTTGAGCCGGGATGTGCGCGAATGCGCGGCGCGTCAAAATAGCTGGACAAGCGCGGCGGAATGTTGTATCATATATTCCGCCGGACGCGCTCCGGCGCACCATACTTAAATGAGGTTAAGCAAATGTTAGACATTGAAATTTACGGCCTGATAATAGCGCTCGGCATTCTTCTGGCGATGCTGCTGGTGGGCGTTTTCTGCATCAGCATTAATATTGACAACATCCGCCTGCGCAAGAAGTACAAAGATGATGACTCCATGCGCGATTTTGTCAGCCGCGAGACCGTAAAGGGTCTTATACTCATCCTGTTAGAAGTTTTCCTCGCCTGCGCGCTCGTACTTGTGAAGATGAAAATGTTCAGTTAAAGTTTTATCCCGCCCGGAGAACCGGACGGGATATTTTTTATATTCTTTATTCCTGCGCTTTGAGGTGCTTTTCGTACTCCACTTCCTGCTTCCAGAAGCGCCGCACCATCACCACCAGCCCGGCGGCAAGCGCGAGCACCACGAGCTCTATCACTATCATGTTTACGCCGCTTTGTGACAGCACCGCCGCGATGAAGTCTACCGCGAAGTGCGCGCCGAAAGCCAGCGC
This sequence comes from uncultured Eubacteriales bacterium, assembly GCA_958427375.1. Lineage (GTDB taxonomy): Bacteria > Bacillota > Clostridia > Oscillospirales > Oscillospiraceae > Limivicinus. Next base: position 2,475 of record CAUABY010000072.1, on the reverse strand, counting down.
GAAAAACGCCCAGTCCACATCGTCTATCGCGCGGTAGACAAGATATGAAAGGCAGATATGCAGGGCAACCGCGCCTACGCGCTCAATGCCCGCCATGTAAAACATATACGACGGCCCCTGCCACAGCGGGGCAATCTGCTGATACATGGTCTGCGCGGTCGCCTCGTCCATGCCGATGAAAAACTGCGCGATATCGCCGTTATTTATCATCGCCGCAACCGCGATATTGGAAAAGTAGCTCAGGCCGACTATCAAAATGGCCTCTATGCCGCCGTGGCCGACGCCGTACATGAGGGCGTTTTCCTTATTCAGCGAGCGGCGCATGACATAGCGCATGGCGATATAGCGCCCGCTCTCCTCAAAGAGCGCCGCCATCAGCCCGCCGTACAGCCCGTACAGCACCGGCGAGCCCATGATTTTCGTGCCAAAATCACCGCGCAGCACCAGCATGTGTATGGCCTGCTCAAGCAGCATCGCAAACACGAGGAACACCGCCGCGCCCAGAAAAACCGGCCACACCTTGGATTTCAGCTTCCTGCGCACAAAAATTGCAAGGAATACCGGCAGGCCAAAGGCTATGCACAGCGAGAAGTACAGGCCAATCATCGTCGCGGTCGGCACAGGGGTGACAGCTTCAAGCATCGTTGTCATAGTTGTCGTCATCATTGTCCAATTATCCTTTCCGCGGGGCTTTAAGCCCGCAGGATCTTAACCCGGTTTTGATATACAGGGTCTTCAGCCGCCGGAAGCCGGGCATGTGCCGCATTCTGACAGCTCTCAGCAGCTATATAAAGTTATATGTCCAGCTCCGGCGGCACGTCAAGCTCTTCCGGCCGGGGCGAGCCGTTTTTCCTGCGCTGGCGGACACACTCGGTCAGCAGATACTCAATCTGCCCGTTGACCGAGCGGAAATCGTCCTCCGCCCAGGCCGCGATGGCGTTGTACAATGTCGCCGACAGGCGCAAAGGCACCTGCTTTTTTTCACCTGCTGCCACGATTAATAGATGCTTCCGGAGTTGACAACGGGCTGGGCCTCGCGGCTGCCGCAGAGCACGACCAGAAGATTGGAGACCATCGCGGCCTTGCGCTCCTCGTCGAGGTCGATAACATTGTCAGCTTTCAGCCGCTCAAGCGCCATCTCCACCATGCCGACCGCGCCGTCAACAATCAGGCGGCGGGCGTTTATAACCGCGCTTGCCTGCTGGCGCTGGAGCATCGCGGCCGCAATCTCCGGCGCGTATGCGAGGTAGGTGATACGCGCCTCGATTATCTCAATGCCCGCTTCGTCCACCTTCTTCTGAATCTCATCGCGGATGCGCGCCGCCACAAGCTCGCTTGAGCCGCGCAGGCTGCCCTCATCCGCTACGCCGTCGCCCGTGGTGTCCACATTCGGCGCAACGTCATACGGGTAGATGCGCACGATGTCGCGCAGTGCGCCGTCACACTGGAGCGAGAGATACTCCTTGTAATTGTCCACGTTGAAAACCGCCTTGGCCGTGTCGGTCACGCGCCACATGACGGAGATGCCGATTTCAATGGGGTTGCCGAGGCAGTCATTGACCTTCTGCCGGGAGTTGGAGAGCGTCATCACCTTGAGGGAAATCTTCTTGCTCGCGGTCTCCGCGGCGGGGTTGGTGCCGGAAGCAAGCATCTTTTCCAGCGCGGACTTGTCCTCCTTGACGTCTCCGCTCTGGCTGAGCTTGGTCTTAGCCGCGGGGTTCACGGCCACGCAGAAGGGGTTGACGAAGTAGAAACCCGGCTCCTTGAGCGAACCGACGTAGCGCCCGAAGAGCGTGAGCACCAGCGCCTCCTGCGGGCGCAGAACCTTGAGCCCCATGAAGGGTATCCAGCCGACGCACAGATAGATAACGCCCAGCGCCACAAGGAAGCCCAAGTAGAGGTAGCCCGCGGTAATCGTCGCCAGCACTGCCAGCACATACAGCGCGATGAACAAAATCAGCATCGCCATGCCGTTTTTATTTTTGGATAAAACTTTTTCGGTCATTATAATAACCTCCCTTTTTGATTCAGGCAAAGCAAGCCGCTGCGCATGGGACACGCTTGCTTTTACTATCGTTATGATATCACAATGATATCAACAATGTCAAGAACAATTTAACAGTGCTCGGTTGTTTTTTTGCCGCGGCTGCGCTATACTATTCAAAAATATAAGTATTGCATAACAGCTGACGCTGTGTTTACGGGAGGGAAAATGATGCGAAAGAGAGCTTTTGGCCTGTCGCTTGCGGCGGCGCTGACGGCGCTTGCGCTCACTGGCTGTGCCCAGCGCGTAGATTTTGCGCACAAGGACGTGGCCGTGGACAAGACCGAGATTGCGCTTATTTTGCAAGAGGGCGAGACGGAGAAATTGGATATGCTCCCGGAGCTTAAGAGCGTCGATGTGAGCGGGAGCGAGTGCTATGAGGAGATTATGGCATGGGCGGCGGCGCACCCGGACGTGGAGGTCAGGTACAC
>CAUABY010000071.1 GCA_958427375.1 uncultured Eubacteriales bacterium | reverse complement strand
TCTCCAAGACCGGCGAGCGTATGGTCGGCCAGGTCGCAAAGCGTCAGGCCATCACCAATCCTGACCGCACCATCTCCTCTATCAAGCGCGAGATGGGCTCCAACTACAAAGTCAATATCGACGGTAAGGCCTACACCCCGCAGGAGATTTCCGCAATGGTTCTGCAAAAGCTCAAAGCCGATGCGGAGGCCTATCTCGGCCAGACCGTGACCGAGGCTGTCATCACCGTCCCAGCGTACTTCACCGACGCTCAGCGTCAGGCAACTAAGGACGCGGGCAAGATTGCCGGACTTGACGTCAAGCGCATCATCAACGAGCCGACTGCGGCCGCTCTCGCATACGGCCTCGACAAGGAGGCCGATGACCAGAAGATTATGGTCTATGACCTTGGCGGCGGCACTTTCGATGTCTCCATCCTTGAGATTGGCGACGGTGTTATAGACGTTCTCGCAACCGCGGGCAACAACCGCCTCGGCGGCGATGACTTTGACGAGTGCATCACCCAGTACCTCGTGGGCGAGTTCAAGAAGAGTGACGGCATTGATCTGAGCGTTGATAAGGTTGCGATGCAGCGCCTGCGCGAGGCGGCTGAGAAAGCAAAGGTCGAGCTCTCCGGCGTGACCAGCTCCAACATTAACCTGCCCTACATCACTGCTGACGCCACCGGCCCCAAGCACCTTGATGTTACCCTGACCCGTGCAAAGTTCAACGAGCTGACCCATCACCTTGTCGAAAAGACCGCCGGCCCTGTCAAGCAGGCTCTGTCCGACTCCGGCTTGAGCGCTGGCGACATCTCCAAGGTTCTGCTCGTCGGCGGCTCCAGCCGTATCCCGGCAGTTCAGGACATGGTCAAGACCCTCGTCGGCAAAGAGGGCTTCAAGGGCATCAATCCCGATGAGTGCGTGGCAATAGGCGCATGCATTCAGGGCGGTGTTCTCAGCGGCGACGTTGAGGGCATAGTCCTCGTCGATGTCACCCCGCTGTCCCTCGGTATCGAGACCCTCGGCGGCGTGTTCACCAAGCTCATCGAGCGCAACACCTCCATCCCCACCAGAAAGAGCCAGGTGTTCTCCACCGCGGCCGACAACCAGACCTCCGTTGAAGTGAACGTTCTTCAGGGTGAGCGCGAGATGGCGGCTTACAACAAGAGCCTCGGCCGCTTCAATCTTGACGGTATTGCCCCGGCCCGCCGCGGTGTGCCGCAGATAGAAGTCACCTTCGATATCGACGCGAACGGTATTGTCAACGTCTCCGCAAAGGACCTCGGCAACGGCAAGGAGCAGCACATCACGATAACCTCCTCCTCCAACATGAGCAAGGAGGACATTGAGAAGGCTGTCAAGGACGCTGAGAAGTTCGCCGCTGAGGACGCAAAGCGCAAGGAAGAGGTCGACGTTCGTAATCAGGGTGACCAGATGGTCTACCAGACCGAAAAGACCCTCGGCGAGATGGGCGACAAGCTCGACCCCGCCGACAAGAGCGAGGTTGAGGCAAAGCTTGCCTCCCTCAAGAGCGCACTCACCGGCACTGACACCGCGGCCATCAAGGCCGCAACCGAGGAGCTGACCCAGGCTTTCTACAAGGTCTCCGAGAAGCTCTATCAGCAGGCCAATGCTCAGGGCGCCGCTGGTGCCCAGAGCGCGGGCTACGACCCTAACGCGGGCGCGCAGGGCGGCGCGGGTCAGGACTACTATGACGCCGACTACACCGTTGTTGACGATGACAACAATAAGTAATCAAGCATTAACCTGCTAAACGTATTGAGGCGAGGAAATTTCCCCGCCTCAATAGCGCGTGTTTCGGATACCCTGGATATCATAAAATATAAAAAATGCGCTGCAATGTAAATAAAACAGAGCAGCGGGGGAGATCGAGGGGGCAAGACCCGCCTCGAATACAATAAACCGACATTGAAAAGCCTTGATTTTCAAGGCTTTTCGGGCGAAGCAGCATTTTGATTTTTCAAAATGCTCGGCGGAGAGCGGGCAAAAAAGCCAAAGGGGACTTTTTTGGCAAGCAGATTGGAGTATATATGGCTTCAGAAAAACGAGATTATTATGAGGTTTTGGGCGTAAGCAAGAGCGCCACGGCCGATGAGATAAAAAAAGCATACAGAAAAATAACCAAGGAAAACCATCCTGACCTCCATCCCGGAGACAAGGCCTGTGAGGAGCGCTTCAAAGAGGCCAACGAGGCCTACGAGGTGCTCTCCGACGAGGAAAAGCGCAGAAAGTACGACCAGTACGGCCATGCGGCCTTTGACCCCAACGCGGGGTTCGGCGGCGGCGCGGGCTTTGAGGGCTTTGGCGGCTTCGGCGACCTGGGCGATATTTTCGGCGACATATTCGGCTTTGGCGGCGGCAGCAGACGTGCCAACCCCAACGCCCCGCGCAAGGGCGACAACATACGCACCAGTGTTACCATCAGCTTTGAGGAGGCGGCCTTCGGATGCAAGAAGGAAGTCAACGTGCCGCGCGTGGAGCAGTGCGCCGACTGCAAGGGCACGGGCTGCGCTCCCGGCACAACCGCCGAGGTCTGCCCGGACTGCAACGGCACCGGCACTGTGCGCACAACCCAGCGCTCGCCTTTCGGCATGGTTCAGTCCACCGCGCCCTGCACCAAGTGCGGCGGCAAGGGCAAAATTATCCACCAGCCCTGCAAGACCTGCCGCGGCATGGGCATGGTTCGCCGCCAGCACAAGATAAATGTGGATATCCCCGCCGGTATTGACGACGGGCAGGCTATCTCTCAGCGCGGCAAGGGCAATGACGGCATAAACGGCGGCCCGGCGGGCGATCTGCTCATTTCCGTGGTCGTGCGCGCGCATGACCGCTTTGAGCGTGACGGGAACTCCGTGCTGCTTGAGCAGCCCATCAGCTTTGCACAGGCGGCGCTCGGCGCGGATATTGAGGTGCCGACGCTCGACGGCAAGGTCAAGATGAGCATACCTGAGGGCACGCAGCCCGGCGCGACATTCAGGCTGCGCGGCAAGGGCATACCCTACCTGCGCGGCAGCGGCAGAGGCGATCAGTTTGTCACCGTAACCATCGCCGTGCCAAAGGGACTGAGCGGCGCGCAGAAAGAGCTTTTGCGCAAGTACGCGGCCAGCACCGGCGAGCTCGACGGAATAAAGGCCGGCGGCTTCGGCAGGAGAAAATAAGCGGTCAGCGCTTAGGCAGACTTAGAACAACTGAAAAAGATTTAAGCCCGTGAAGTCAAACAGCTTTCACGGGCTTTTCGTATATGGTTTTGTGATTTATGCCGCGTGGCTCATCGTATCCGACGCGGGCGGCAAAAAAATAAATAGCATAAAGGCGAAACCTTTTGAATCGCCTGTCGTATTTATAGTTGTAGAGAACTTGTCCCTGAATTTGACTGCGGGGTGCCGCGTGTTTTTCGCGATTTCGCGGCGGCCTTGGCCGGCGGGAAACGCCCCGTCTTTACCAAAACGAAAGGAGAATGACCGCAATGAAAAAATCAGTGTGCGTTTTGCTGCTGGCGGTACTGCTGCTGAGCGGCTGCTCAGCGCAGAACACCGCGCCCGTGCCCGCGGAGCCAAGCCCCAGTCCCGCGCCCGGTGCCGAGAACACGGAGGGCGCTGACAGCCCGGAGATTTCATCGGAGCACGCCGCGGGAGCTGAGAGCGCGGAGGAAGAATTTTACTGCAAGGAGTATTACCCTTTCCCTGAGGGCGTCAGCGCGGAAGGGATAGCGCGGATTGATTCCAGCCTTTTCATGTACTGCACCTCAGCGGGCGAGGAGTTTTTTGCCCTTGCCGAGTACAGCGTGGACGACACGGGCAGGGCGAGCGTGGGCGAGGCGCGGCTTATAGCGCTGGACGAGCCGGACTCCATTGCCGAGAAGAATATTTACGCTGTATGCGCCGGGGATGACAGCTGCTTTTACGCCGTCACGGGTGAGACCGCCTCCGTGTATTTTGACGGCATGGATATTTGTGAAAACCCGGACTATCAGGGGCGCTATGCGCTGCTGAAGTACTCAACCGACGGCGAACTTTTAGACAAACAGGAGCTGAGCCTGCCTGATTTCCCGTATGTTTTCGGCATTGTTGCGGACAAGAGCGGGCGGGTAATGCTCTACGGCGGCGGAAAAATACTCTGCCTTAACACGGACGGTACGAGCAAGCTGAGCGAGCTTGAAGAGAAAGGCACTTTGGCAAACGGCACGATTTTCGGCGAACAGGTTATTTTTGAGGCCCAATACGAGGACTGCCACATAGCCAATGAGCACCTCTTATATTCACCTGAGACGGGAGAATTCAGCCCCATTAACCTGCACATTGATAGTAGCGGCGGAATAGAGCCGCACCCAATCGAAATGACTAATATTCAGGGCCTGAACGGGGAGTACGTATTGAGTGATGAGCTTAGTTATTACTGCTGTGAACCGGGAGAGAATGTCTGCCGGGAGCTTTTCCGCTGGTATTACGGAACTTATGATCACGCAAGCCTTTATGCGTGCAGATTGTCGGAAAAGAGCTTTATCCGCTCTGTTCAGGGGGAAAACTTTTTCGTAATCTGCGGTATGGCGAAAAGCTGAGCACGGAGAGGAGCGTTGTAAACGTCGCGCTCTTTGGCGAGGGCGCGTGCGGCGCGGAGGAGTATGGCTAATACTAAAATCTATTAAAAAGAATTTAGTTGAAAATCAGTATAAACAACAATAACCCCGGCATTTTGCCGCAAGTTGATAAAAAGCCCGCGAGAGCCGTATGTCTTTCACGGGCTTTAACGTGTTTATGATTGTGGGCGCGGGTGCGGGTGCGCCATTGCCTCAATCGTCGTGCAGGCTGCCTTTGATGTGCGGCAGAGCGTCGTTGTCCTCACCCGCGTGGTAGGCGTTGGTGTGGACGTTTATGTACTGCGCCTTGAGCTTGGAGTAGAGAATTGTCTGGCTGGAATAGAGCCCGTTGTAGCCGGAGAGCATGTAGCTCACGCCGCAGCCGAGCGCGAAATACAGCACACCGCCCCCGCCGAAAAGCTCAATGGCGAGGAAAATGGAGGCAATGGGGCAGTTTGTAGCACCGCAGAACACGCACACAAGCCCCAGTGCCGCGCCAAAGCCCGCGGGCAGACCCAAAAGCGGCGCGGCGGCACAGCCAAAGGTCGCCCCGATGAAGAATGAGGGCACGACCTCACCGCCCTTAAAGCCCGCGGCAAGGGTGACGCAGGTGAAGATGAGCTTCATAATAAAGGCCCCCGGCGCGGCGCGGCCCTGCTCAACGGCGGCGGTGATAACATCCATACCCGCGCCGTTATAGTCTGTTGTGCCGACAATCAGCGTCAATGCTATTATGATAAGCCCGCCCGCCGCCGCGCGAAGCCACGCATTTTTGAGCCATTTTGCGGCCTTATGCTCGCACAGGCGCAGAACTTTGCAGAAAATGGCGGACAGCCACGCGCAGAGCGCCGCGAGGATGCCAACGCGCAGCAGGTCCAGCGGGATTATGGCCGGGATATCGACCGCGAAGCGCGTGGGCGCAACGCCCAGAAGTATGGATATGCCATAGGCCACGAGAGAGGCGGTGAAGCAGGGGATGAAAGCCGCGAGGTAGAATGTGCCGACGCTTATGACCATCATGGCGAACATGGTGGCCGCAAGCGGGGTGCCGAAGAGCGCGGAGAAAAAGGCCGCCATGCCGCAGAGCGTAGCGGTGCGGCGGTCGCGGTCATCAAGGCGGAAAAGCCTGCTCGACCAGTAGCCGATAGTGCCGCCCATTTGCAGTGCCGCACCCTCACGCCCGGCAGAGCCGCCGCAGAGATGCGTCAGCACCGTGCCAATAAAAATGGAGGGCAGGAGCAGGATGGGCAGGGGCTTGCCTAAATGCACCGCGTCTATAATGTCGTTCGTGCCCTCGCCCTCGGTGCGAAACAGCCTGTACACTGCCACAATAGCAAGCCCCGCCGCGGGCAGCAGGTACAAAAGCCACGGGTGCGCCTGACGGAGCGTCGTCACATAGCCCACGCTTATATGAAAGGCCGAACCGATAAGCCCGCACAGCACGCCCGTGATGCCCGCAAGCGCCAGCCACTTGCCCAGCGCCACGGCGTACAGCTTCGCCTCGTGTAAAAACTCCTTTATTGCAGCCATTCAATCTACTCCCAAAAATTCTGATATCTTAGCCGATTATACGGTTTGTGTGCAAAAATAGCAAGAAAAATCTGTGGGAAGTAACGAAATACTTCCCACAGACTATGCGTAATGTTATTGTGCGGTTTTATGCGGCCTTTTCGGTCTCGTGAGCGCGGATGGAGAAGAGCGCCGCGACGGTGAGAACAGCGCCGATAGCAAGGCAGATGATGGCGTTCTGGACAAAGCCCGCGATGATGTAGGACACAAAACTCAGCGCGGCCACGGTGATGACATAGGGCAGCTGAGTTGCAACGTGGGTGAGGTGGTTCATCTGCGCACCGGCAGAGGCCATGATGGTCGTGTCGGAGATGGGGGAGCAGTGGTCGCCGCAGACAGCGCCGGCGCAGCAGGCAGAGATACCGATTATCAGCAGCTCGCTGGAGCTGGGGAAGATAGCGGTAACGATGGGGATGAGGATGCCGAAAGTGCCCCAAGAGGTGCCTGAGGCAAAGGCGAGCACGCAGGCCACAAGGAAGATGACCGCGGGGAGCATATTGTAGAGTCCGGCGGAGGCGCCCATCATAAGGTCGTGTACGAAAACGTCAGCGCCGAGGCTGCTGGTCATACTCTTGAGGGAGACGGCCATGGTGAGGATGATGATGGGGGGAACCATGGCGATGAAGCCCTTGGGCACGCACTCCATGGCTTCCTTGAAGCTCATCAGGCGGCGGCAGAGCATGTAGATAACGATGAGGACGAGGGAGATAATGCCGCCCCAAGGCAGGCCGATGAAAGCGTCAGTATTGCCGAAAGCGCCGATGAAGTCACCGGCGAAGTCGGTGCCGCCCCAAGCGTCAACGCCGAAGAAGCCGCCGACATAGATCATGCCGATGGTGCAGGAGACGATGAGGATGACGACCGGAAGAACAAGGTCGATGACACGGCCTCTGGGGTTGGCCTTCATCTCGCCGTCACCCTCAAGCGCGCCGAGGTCACCGTTGAGGCTGGCGTTCATTTCCTGTAGGCGCATAGGGCCGTAATCAAACTTCATAAAGCAGATGGCGATAATGAAAACGAAGGTTAGAAGGGAGTAGAAGTTATAGGGGATGGCGCTGACAAAAAGCTGGATGCCGGACACGCCGATATCAAGGTCGGACGCGACGCCGGAGACGGCGGCCGCCCAAGAGGAGATAGGCGCTATCATGCACACGGGCGCGGCGGTCGCGTCGATGAGGTAGGCGAGCTTTGCGCGCGAAATCTTGTGGCTGTCGGTGACGGGGCGCATAACGGAGCCGACCGTCAGGCAGTTGAAGTAGTCGTCAATGAAGATAAGAATACCGAGCACGAAGGTGGACAGCATAGCGCCGACGCGGGTCTTGATGTTCTTAGCCGCCCAGCGCCCGAAAGCCGCCGAGCCGCCCGCCGCGTTCACGAGCGCGACGATGATACCCAGCAGAACGAGGAAGAGGAAGATGCCGGCGTTATCCGCGATGGCGGTAATAAAGCCGTCGTTGAGCATGGTGTCAAGAGTGCCGATGGGGGAGAAGCTTGCGCAGAAGAACGCGCCAATCAGAACGCCGACGAACAGTGAGGAGTAGGCCTCCTTAATAATCAGCGCGAGGACGATGGCCACCAGCGGCGGCACGAGCGCCCAGAAAGTACCGTACATGGACATGGGGTTTACCTCCAAAATAAAAAAATCATGAACAGAGCAGACACTGTCCATGACGCAAAACCGCACACCTGACAGCTCACCACTCCTCGCATTCCGCGAGAGTGACAGTCCGCCGGATATTGTCCGACGACCCAGATACAGCCGCACGGGGTGCAAAGCTGCTCTTCGGCGGTGACCCCTTTCACCCCCGGCGCCCCTGCGCCATACATGGAAGCTACTCTTGATAACCGCGCCTCTATCACGCTTTGTTCAATTTACTTGTTAAGTATAACACTCCGCGCGGCTTTGTCAACAATTTTTGTCAAGAAATCCGTAATTTTTACGCTGTACATAACAAAAAGCGGGCATGAGCCGGGCATATTTGGGCATATTATTTGCTATGGGCGCTTTTTTAATTTCAGATGAGCAGATTCCGGGCGTTGACGCGCGCGGAGCTGTCGGGCGTGGAGCGGGATTTGCGCTTTTTTCGGCGGAGCACGTGCTCGCCCTCGCGCTTGGCGCGGTGTTTATCCTTGTCATGGCGCGCGTGTACATCCTGTCGGAGGCCAAGCGGCGGCGCGGCCTGCGGCTGGGCGTGGTTTCAGCCGCGCTTTTTATTGAGCTGGCGCGCACCGTATTGCCGGCGCTTGCGGGGAACGGCCTTATCTCGCATCTGCCGCTGCACCTGTGCGCGCTGGCGGTGTATTTCTGCTTTTTCCATGCCCTGCGCGGCGGAGAGCTGCTGGGGCAGTTTTTGTACGCGTTCTGCCTGCCGGGTGCGCTCGCGGCGCTCCTATTCCCGGACTGGCGCGGCTGTGGGCTTTTGCACCCGGCATCGCTCGCCTCATTCGCACTGCACTTTTTGCTTGTGGCGTACATCCTTGAGCGGGTGTTCGCGCGGGAGCTTGTGCCGGACATAAAGGCCGCGCCGCGCTGCCTGCTGCTGATGCTCGCGCTCGCCGTGCCGGTGTATATTTTCGACAGGCTCACGGGCATGAATTATATGTTTTTGCTATACCCGCCGCCCGGCTCGCCGCTCGCGCTTTTCGCCGCGCTCGGCACGCCCGGTTATCTTGTGGGCTATATCCCGCTGCTGATTACGGCGTGGGCGCTTATATACGCGCCATGGCTCAGGCCGCGCCGGGCGGAGCAGGGCTGAGCCCACAATGCGGGATTTATATGCGCGGGCAAAAAAAGTGCGGGCCGCAGAGCGCGGCCCGTAAAACAGGGTTGTGGGATAAAGATATGAGCCTGACCCCCGGAGGGGTCAATTGGATAAGCTGTGAGTATAAGATAATACAAAGCCGTGATTTTGTAAAGAGCGAAAGAGCACTACTTTTGTCGAATCACAAAAATCTTAAAACTTATGTATAAACTTTATCTGACAGGGCACAATAAGAGGGAAAGCAGGCGGAGGGCGGCAAACGTCCTTACGCCGGACGAGAGGAGTTGTTTGCATGATAATGGATCGCATTGCGTTGATTCTGACCATCATCGGCGGCGTCAACTGGG
>CAUABY010000070.1 GCA_958427375.1 uncultured Eubacteriales bacterium | reverse complement strand
TGCGCCCCGCATCCTCTGGGAGTATCAGTTTTTCTTCCATGTGCTTATTCATCGCGTTTGCTCACCGAGCCGAAAGAGGTGTACTCCGGCAGCCACGCGAGCGGCACGGTGCCCGTCTCGCCCTTGCGGTTTTTCAGCACTATCGCCTCGGCGAGATTGGGGTCCTCGCACTCTTTATTATAATAACCATCGCGGTAAAGGCCGATAACAACGTCAGCATCCTGCTCGATTGCGCCGGACTCACGCAGATCGGAGAGCATGGGGCGCTTGTCCGTGCGTGATTCGTTGGCACGGGAGAGCTGGGAAAGGCACACGACGGGCACATTCAGCTCTTTCGCCATTATTTTCATCATGCGGCTGATGTCACTGACTGCCTGTGTGCGGCTCTCGTTCGACCAGCTGTGCCCGCTGCCCGCGGACTGCATGAGCTGAAGATAGTCTATGACAACAAGGTCAAGATTCGGCACGCGGCGGCACTGCGCGTTCATGTCGGAGACGGTGAGCATGGGGTTGTCATCTATCCTTATATCGGTTGCGCTGAGCGCCTGCGCCGCGTCCGCAATGGAGCGCCACTGCTGCTCCGTGAGCTGACCGGTAAGCAGATTTTGGCCCGGCACAAAGGCTGCGCGCGACAAAAGGCGCGTGACAAGCTGCTCACGCGACATTTCAAGAGAGAACATTGCCACAGTCTTATGCAGCGTCAAGGCGGCATTGAGCGCAATATTGAGCGCAATGCTGGTTTTGCCCATACCGGGACGCGCGGCGATAAGGATGAGCTCAGACTTATTGAGGCCGAGTATTTTGTTGTCGAGGTCGGTAAGGCCGGTGCTCATGCCCGGTATCTTACTGCCGGAGGCCGCCGCCTCGCTCAGCTCGTCAAATACGTTCTGCACAACGGCGGAAACGGGCATCAGCCCGCCGACATTGCGCCCCTGACGCAGTGCGTATATCTTGCGCTCGGCGGCTTCGAGCATGGTCTCCGCCTCGCCTGAGCCCTCGTACACCATGTTGTTTATCTCGTCCGCCGTTTCGCCCAGACGGCGCAAAAGCGCGCGGTCACGCACGATGGCGGCGTACTCCATGACGTTTGAGGCCGTGGGCGTGATGCGCATGATCTCTGCCATATAGCTGTCGCAGTCGTCCGTGTAAACGCCCCTGACCTTCATCTGGTCAAGGACGGTAACAGGGTCTATCGTCTGGCCATAGGCAAACATCGCGGCCATAGTCTCATAGATATCGCGGTTGAGCTTGATATAAAATTCGTCGCCCTTGAGCCTCTCCATGACATCCGGAACACAGCGCGGGTCAATCAGCATCGAGCCAACGACCGCCTGTTCCGCCGGGGCGGAATGGGGCACTTTTCTGCCTAAAAGTTCATCCATTGAAAGTGTTTCCTTTCAAGTAGCCGAATTGGCGCGTGGTACTTCGCGCGCATCCGCACTCGCTGGCGGGATGCGTGCGGATTCTGCTACAAAGCCTCTATCAGCCTTCAACGACAAGCACGTTTATGCTGCCGCTGACCTCATATCCGAGCTTGGCCTTGACGGTGTAGCTGCCGTAGCTCTTGATAGGCTCGGCCTGAACTATCTTGTTCTTCTCAATCTCCATTCCAAACTGCTCCTTGAGCGCGTCGGAGATTTCCTGAGAGGTGACTGCGCCGAAGAGCTTGCCGTTCGCGCCCGCCTTGGCGCGGATTGTGACCTGCACGCCGCCGAGCCTGGCCGCGTACTCCGCCGCCTGCGCCTTTTCCTTGGCTATCTGCGCAGCCTTGGCTTTCTCCTTGAGCTTGAAAGCGTTGAGATTGTCGGGCGTGGCCTCGGTCGCGAGGTTGCGCGGGAGGAGGTAGTTTCTGGCATAGCCTGAAGAGACCTCCTTCAGCTCGCCCTTTTTGCCCTGACCTTTAACATCAACATTGAATATAACTTTCATAATTTATCTCCTTAATCTGATTTATTCAGCCCAGATAGTCATCAATCGCGGCATAAACCGCGTGTACGGCTTCGGGCAGTGATTTGTCTTTGAACTGCACGGCTGCCGCGCTTCTGTTGCCGCCGCCGCCGAGCTTTTCCATGATGAGCTGCACGTTCAGCTCGCCTATTGAGCGCGCCGAGGCAATTATGTCTCCGCGCCCGTCCGGTGCGACTACTATGGACGCGTCAACGCCGGAGATATTCAAAAGCTCATCCGCCGCCTGCGCTACGACGATTCTGTCCTGCGGCTCGGTAGGCGCGGCCACGGCCACGCCGCGGTAGAGCTCAGCGCTCTGCATGATTTTGTATCTGGCGATAGTGTCGGTCATGCCGGTCTGCAAAAGCTTCTTTACCTCGGTGGTGTCAGCCCCCGCGCGGCGCAGATACGCCGCCGACTCAAACGTGCGGTCACCCGTGCGTATGGTAAAGCTCTTGGTGTCCAAAACTATGCCGGAGAGCAGCGCGTCCGCCTCGCATTTCAAAAGCTCGCCATGGTCGATAAGCTCTTCCAGAAGCTCCACCAAAAGCTCACAGGCCGAGGATGCCGAGGGGTCGGTAAAGCCGAGGGCCGCGTTTTGGATATAGGTTGCGGCAATGCGGTGGTGGTCGATAACGGCGACCTTGCTGCACACGGAGAGAAGCTCCGCATTTTCAACCTGCTCCGGGCGGTTCGTATCCACAATTACGAGCAGCGTTCTGCCGTCAGCGCGCAAGAGCGCGTCCTGTGGGCTTATAAACGCGTCTTTATACTCCGGCTCCGCGCGCAGCATGTCAATAAGCGCGTGAGAGGCGTTTTTATTTATGTCGATAACTATACTGGCGCGCACTCCGCACTTTCGCGCAATGCTGCACACGCCCACCGCCGCGCCGACGCTGTCAAGGTCGGCAAAGCGGTGACCCATGACAAAGACCTTGCTTGAGTCGCGCATGATTTCGGCGAGGGTATTGGCCATGACGCGGGATTTGACCTTGTTGCGCTTGTCGACCTCAAGGCCGCGCCCACCGAAGAACTCAAAGCTGAGCCTATCCTTTATAACCGTCTGGTCACCGCCGCGCGAGATTGCAAGCTCAATGGCGATATCCGCAAACGAAAGCGCCTCGCTGAGGCTGGCCGCGTCCACGCCGAAGCCGATGCTGACCGTCGCATCCACGCCGTTGGGGCTTTCAACCTCGTGCATCTCCTCGGTTATGCGGAACTTGTCGAGCTTCATATGTTCAATATCCTGCTTTTCAAAGATGACAAGGTAGCGGTCGCGGTCATAGCGGCGCATTATGCCGCCATACTCATCACACCACTGGCGCAGGCGGTCGCCCACCGCGTCGCGGATGTCGTTTTTCATACGGTCGGGCTGGCCGCGGAAAAGCTCGTCAAGATTATCTATGACGACAACGCCCGCCACGGGGCGCGTGTCCTCATACCGGATGCGGATGTTGTCATACTCCGTCAAATCCACCCAATATGTTATGGCCATAACGGCCGTGCCCGCGTCGGAGTTCTCACCGCGGATGATGCTGCCGTGTACCTGGTACTTGCGTCCGTCAATCTCAATCAGGCCGGGGTAATGTCTCTTCCCCTCGGTCAGCCACCGGGTGCTGAACTGCGGCACCATGTCCGCCACGCGCGCATCGAGCCGAGCGCCGGTCGCGCCGCACATGTCGAAAAACATCTCGTTGCCCCAGACTATGCTCGAATCGTCCAGCCGGAAAACGGACACCGGCAGGGGGAAATTCATCAAGGTGTTGCTCTTGGCGTTTTCCGAGTCATAGGCTATAGCCTCAATATACAGCGCTAACTGCTTTTCCTTGCGCTTTTTCGCAATGATGCCGTATATGAGCAGCACGAGTATGACCGCGGCCTCCGCCGCCGCCAGCTCGTACATTTTGAAAAACAGCGCCGCCGCCGCGAAAATCACAAGAAACACCAGATACACCCTGCTCCCCGCTTCGGCGAACTTTTTCATATTTTTATTCACTGACTGCACCTCCTGCAACCGGGACAGTAGCCAAATAATCACATGGTTTTTTGAGCCCTGCCGTACAAATGCCGACACGCGCTCTATCATATTATAATATTATACCAAATATGGTTCACCTTTACAACAAATAATTTGATTATTGGAGTGAATAATATTTTTAAGCAGCCGGAAGGCGTATCTTTGCGATATTTTTACCACAAGATACGGTTTTCGGCGGGTTTTGATAGGAGGCTGATAAATTGTGAAAGCTGTCATAATGGCGGGCGGCGAGGGCACACGGCTGAAAGCTGTGACCGGCGACATGCCGAAGCCGCTCGTGCCGCTTGTCGGGCGGCCAATGCTTGAGCACATTATTATGCTGCTGAAAAAACACGGATTTACGGATATCTGCGCCACACTGCGCTACCGGGCGGAGGACATTACAGAGCGCTTCGGCGACGGGAGCGGCCTCGGTGTACATCTGAGCTATCGCGTGGAGGCTGAGCCGTTAGGCACGGCGGGCAGTGTGAAAAACTGCGCGGACTTTTACGATGGCGAGGATTTTCTCGTCATCAGCGGCGACGCGGCCTGCGACATGGACTTGTCCGCGCTCATGGCTGCGCACAAAAAAGCGCGCGCCGCCGTGACTATCGCGCTCTCCCGCACGAGCGAGCCGCTGAGCTACGGCCTTGCCGTGACGGACAGCGAGGGCTGGGTACGCTGCTTCATAGAAAAGCCGCGGTGGAGCCGCGTTGTGACAGACCTTGTGAACACCGGCATCTACATCATCTCGCCGCGTGCGATGGAGCTTGTGCCTTCAAGGCAGAGCTTTGACTTTGGCAAAGAGCTCTTCCCGCTTCTGCTCTCGCGCGGGGAAAAGATACTCGGTCTCGCGCTTGACGGCTACTGGTGCGACGTGGGCAGTCCCCTCGCCTACTACCGCTGCTGCACTGACGCGCTTGAAGGGCGGCTTAAAGTCACACCCGGCGAGCGCTTTGGCACAAGCCCGCGTACCGATGAGGAAGAGCCGCGCGACAAGGCCGCGGAGAGTATCGACTGCCGCTGCCGTGACCGCGCCGCGCTCATGGGCACGCTGTCTGAGTGCATGCTCGACATGGGCGCGGACTATTCCGACGGCATACGCCTCACTGGGCGCGGCTATCGGCTGCATATCGCGCCGCTTTCGCGCTCGTCCGCCGTGCGCGTGGCGGTTTCCTCGGAGGACGCGGAGTTCGCCCGTTCCCTCGCGCTGAGCGCGAAGGAGCTTATCGACGCGCTTGACCTGTAGATTGCGAAAAATACCGCTTGCTTTGCGGCGGAGCTTGTGCTATAAATAGTAGTCCCGACGGGTAATGGCGGCTGTCGAAAAACCGCGCTCGCGCCCTGCCGGGGCTGCTATAATATTTTAAAGAAGGCATAAGCTTGAAAGCAAAAAATAAGCACAGCTCCATGGCTGTCGAGATGACAAGCGGCTCGCTGTGGAAAAACATATTTCTGTTCAGTCTGCCGCTGATGCTGTCGTATCTGCTGGAGATTCTCTTCAACCTCAGCGACGTGGCCATCGCGGGCAAGTTTGCCGATTACCGCGCGCTCGGTTCCGTCGGCTCAACAACGCTGCTGGTGTCACTGTTCACCGGCTTTCTCATCGGCATTGGCAACGGTGTCAACGTGTGCGCGGCGCACCGCCTCGGCGCGGGCGATGAGCTGAACGTCGTCAAAACCGTACACTCCTCGTTCTTCCTGTGCATTGTTATCGGCCTTATTATGGCACTTATCAGCAATCTCGGCGCGCGCCCCTTCCTCGCGATGCTGCACACCAAGGATGAGCTGATGGACGGCGCGGTGCTATACTTGAAAATATACGCGCTGGGCATGCCGGCTATGGCGATATACAACTGCGGCAGCGGTATTCTCAGCGCCTGCGGCGAGACTAAGCGCCCGCTCGTCTACCTCACCCTCTCTGGCATTCTGAACGTCATCCTGAACCTCTTCTTCGTCATCATCTGCAAGAAGGGAGCGGCGGGCGTCGCCATCGCAAGCGTCATTGCGCAGTACCTCTCCGCCCTGCTTATCATTCTGCACCTCGCCTCGCGGCGCGACGCCTGCCGTCTGCGCCCCGCCCTGCGCTGGGTGGACGGTAAGACCTGCCGCAGTATCCTGTCGCTCGGCATACCCTCCGGCTTCCAAAACGCTGTTTTCGGCATCGCCAACCTCTTTGTGCAGACCGGCGTCAACTCCTTTGACGCGATCCTCGTCTCCGGCAACTCTGCCGCCGCGAACGCCGACACCATAGCCTTCAACGTGATGGCCGCATTTTACGTTGGCTGTGCCAGCTTTGAAAGCCGCAACCTCGGCGCGGGACAGCGCGAGCGCGTGATGAAAAGCTACATAGTCGGTCTGAGCTACTCCGTTGCCTCCGGTCTTTTAATGGGGCTGCTGTTTCTCTGCTTTGGCCGCCAGTTTCTCTCGCTCTTCGCCAACGAGCCGGAGGTTATCGCCGCCGGTATGGAGCGGCTGCAGGTCATGGGCTGGGTGTACTGGCTCTCCGCCGTGATGGACTGCTCGATTGCGGCCTCGCGCGGCATCGGCAAAACCCTTGTGCCGACCATTGTTGTTATCCTCGGCTCCTGCGTTTTCCGCGTTATCTGGGTATACACAGTCTTTGCCTACTTCCACACTATCGCCTCGCTCTACCTGCTGTACGGCTTCTCGTGGGCGATAACCGCGATGGCGGAGTTGATATACTTCCTCCACAGCTTCAAGCGTCTGCCAAAGACACTGCCCGCGCAGATATAATTTTGCATCAAACAGCTCCCGCCGCGGAAAAACGGTGGGAGCTGTTTTCATTTTGCCCTAAATCCGCGCGGCTTCGACCTTTCTCTGCGTTGACGTTTTTCACCACGGATGATAAAATTACATTAATAATTCTGTTTTTACGGGGTATGAGTAAGAAAATGAAAAAATCCGCCAAACGGCTTATAGCCGCAGTCAGCGCGGGCGTCGCGGGCATGATTGCCGCGCAGTACGCCTACATATTCGTCCGCCAGCCGCGCATAATCTCCAAACTGCGCAAAAAGTCCGCCCACGAGGGCGATTATTACGTCAGGCGCGATACGGCGGCCGCCGCGCTCGACGCGCGCCCCTGCACGCGCCACAGCATAACTTCCGCGCGCGGTGAGACCTTGCGGGGCTTCTACTATCAAAGCGGCAGCAAGCCGTCAAAGCGCATCGCCTTCATTGTCCACGGCTATCACTCTGAGCATCTGCGCACGGCGGGGATGTTTACGGACTTCTACATCTCACACGGGATAGACATTTTCTGCTGTGACAACACCGCCTCCGGCGAGAGCGGCGGGCGGTTGATTGGCTACAGCGTATATGAGAGTGCCGACTGCCTGAATTGGCTGAGCTATCTCAGGGCCGTTTACGGCGAGGATATACGCGTTATGATGCACGGCTTCTCCATGGGCGGGGCCGCCGTACTGCGCATGAGTGACCGCGCGCCTGACATTGTTCAATGCATAGTCTCCGACAGCGGCTTTTCCAACGCGCGCGACCTTTTATACGCGCGCATCGGCGCGATGACACATGTCATGGACGGCATAAACCGCGTCATCGCCCGCTACAGCATAAGCTCCGCCGATGTGCGCGCAAATGTGCGCGCCTCCCGCGTACCGATTCTCTTTGTGCATGGCCGGGAAGATTTGGTTGTACCTTTCGATATGGCGGTTGAGCTCTACTCAATCTGCCCTGAGCCGAAAGATTACCTCTGGGTGGACGGCGCGCGGCACGTTGAGAGCATATACACCGCGCCGGAGCAGTACACGGCCAAGTTAGACGAGTTTACGGGAAAATATCTGTAAATATACGGAGGTTTTGCAATGAAAAAATATGCCTTGATAATGATAGACATGCAGCGCGGTTTTATTGACCCCGCCTCGCCCCTGTGCATCCCGGACGCGGCGGCCACCGTGCCAGACTGCGCCCGCGCCATAGATTTCTGCCACGCCGCCAGGATTCCGGTGTTCTTCGTCACGCGCCACTACCGCGCGGACGGGAGCGATGTGGAAAAGTGCCGCCGCGATGTGTGGCTTGCCGGCGGGCGGCCGCTGTCGGAGGTCTGCGACGACTGCATGTCAGACGCTGACCCTGCGGAGTTTGACGTGCGCGCGGGGGACTACCGCATTGTAAAGCCGCGTTTCTCCGCCTTTTTCCACACCCAGCTTGACCTGACGCTCCGCCGCCTTGGGGTGGACTGCGTAATCCTCGCTGGGACGACCACGCCAAACTGCATTCGCACCACCTGTTATGACGCGCTTTCGCTCGACTATGACGTGCTCGTGCTCTCTGACTGCACATCCTCCGTAAACGCCGAAGTCCAGCGCGCAAACATTACGGACATGGCGCGCATCGGCGCGGACATATGCACGCTCGACGAACTCTCCGCGCGCCTCGCGCCCTGAGCGGCGGCCTTTTGACAACACAATAATTACACAGCCCGGCGGCGTGGAGTTTAATCCCCGCCGCCGGGTTTATACTATATTATATTAATGTATATCTTTCCTCGCATATTTGATATAGGCAGCGGCAATCCCGGCAAGTCCCATGGCCGCGCCGTCAGAAACCATCACGCCGTCAAGAGCGCCGTTTGACACTATGTCCGCGCCCCTGATACTCACTGCGGATTATGCCCTCAATCTCTTCCGGGCTCTCCTTGCAGCCGCCGTTGAGCCACCTTTTCACCACCGCGTTGAATCCGCTCATAAAAAACTCTATGTGATAGTCTGGCGGAAGATGGAGCGCAAGGCACCCATCCACGTCTCCGGGAAAACAGTTTTGACTATCGCTGTCGGCGTGGCTGGAGCGCTGGCGCTGGGCGTGGGCATGTGCTTTTGCATGGTTTGGGATAAGCTCGTTGTGGGCGTTATCATCGGCCTTGTGGGCATCGTTGCCCTGCTCTGCCTCATCCCGCTGACCAAGGGCATCAAGGAGTGAAAGGTATTCGGGCACGGGTCGCCGGGCGGCTCAGCAGGAGCGAGACCGGCCGGCGCTTATTGACAGCGCTGTTTTTATGCCGCCCGGTGTGAAATCTGGGCGGCATGAGTTTTATAACGGACAGCAATTAAACCATTCATAAATTTTTTACAGTATTTCCGGGGCAAAGCACTTGACCTAAAGTCAGCTTTACGGTTTATAATATCAGCGGTTTAAAGCCAGTTAAGCAAAGCCCCGGCGCGCTTTGCGAGCTGCCAAAGCAACAGCTCCCTGCACAGTTTCGCGTATGGGGCAGGAACATACAAGGAAATTTTGGAGGAACTGCAATGGTAAAACAGACCGCGGGCAGAGATGCCCTGAATGATTTTGCGC
>CAUABY010000069.1 GCA_958427375.1 uncultured Eubacteriales bacterium | reverse complement strand
GGCATGATGTTTGGCTATGCCTGCGACGAGACGCCTGAGCTCATGCCCCTGCCCATCTCGCTTGCGCACAAACTGGCCAAACGTCTATCTGAGGTTCGCAAGAGCGGCCTTGTCCCCTATCTCCGCCCCGACGGAAAGACGCAGGTCACGGTTGAGTATGACGAGAACCGCCGCCCCGTGCGCGTTGATACCATCGTCATCTCCACCCAGCACGCGCCTGAGGCACAGCTCGATGATATCCGCCGCGACATGATAGAGCATGTCATCAAGCCCATCGTCCCCGCGGAGCTTCTTGACGCGGACACCAAGTACTTTGTCAACCCCACCGGGCGCTTTGTCATCGGCGGCCCGCAGGGTGACTCCGGCCTCACCGGGCGCAAGATTATAGTCGACACCTATGGCGGCAGCGCGCCCCACGGCGGCGGCGCTTTCTCCGGCAAGGACCCCACCAAGGTGGACCGCTCCGCCGCCTACGCCGCGCGCTACATCGCAAAGAACGTGGTTGCGGCCGGGCTTGCGCGGCGCTGCCAGGTGCAGCTTGCCTACGCGATCGGCGTTGCAAAGCCCGTGAGTGTGCTTGTTGAGACCTTCGGCACCGGCAAATATGACGATTTTGCCCTCGCCGAGGCCGTGCAGAAGGTGTTCGACCTGCGCCCCACCGCCATCATCCGCGAGCTCGACCTCAAAAAGCCCATCTACCGCAAGCTCGCCGCCTACGGCCACATGGGGCGCGTGGAGCTCGGCGTGCGCTGGGAGGATACCGACAAAACCGACGCGCTCATTGCCGCGCTCAAGTAAAAAATATTGCGGAAAAAATCTGATTATTGTATTATACAGGTGAGAGCAGTCAGCTCTTGCCTGTATTTATTTTACCCTATATCCGAGGAGGTTTCGCGCGATGATAAGCCTTTGCGAGCACTGGGAATTTACCGACACATGGAGCGCCGCCTTTTCGCGCGGCGAGGGTGAGGGCGCGGCCGTGCGCCTGCCGCATACCGCGCGTGAAACGCCGCTGCACTATGCCGCGCCGGAGCAGTACGCTCTTGTCTGCGGCTACCGGCGCAGACTGCGCATCCCCGCCGAGTACGCGGGAAAGCGGCTCTTCTTGCAGTTTGACGGCGCGGCGCACGACGCCAAGGTGTACATAGACGGGCGCGAGCTTGCCGCACACCACTGCGGCTACACGGCTTTCCGCGTGGAAATCAGCGATTACGTCCGCCCCGGAGAGGACTGCCTTGTCTCCGTGCGCCTTGACTGCCGGGAGAACCCGGAGCTGCCGCCCTTTGGCTTTGTGGTGGACTATCTCTGCTACGGCGGGCTTTACCGCGAGGTCTGGCTCGACGTGCGCGAGAGGACATATATAGAGGATCTCTTCGTGTACACCCCCGCGCTCGACTGCGCGCATGTCGAGGTAACGCAAAACGGCGCGCCGCAGAGGGTGAAGCTCAGCGTACTGGACGGGGAGCAGCTGCTGTACGAAAGCGGCTTTCAGCAGGGCGGTGAGTTTGAGCTGAGCGTCCCCGGCGCAAAGCCGTGGAGCACGGAGAGCCCCAAGCTTTACACGCTCCGCGCCGAGCTTGAAAACGGGGACTGCGCCCGGCAGAGCTTTGGCTTTCGCACGGCTGAATTTCGCGCCGACGGCTTTTATCTCAACGGCGAGCGCGTATTCATGCGCGGGCTCAACCGCCACCAGAGCTACCCCTATATCGGCTATGCCGCGCCGGAGTCCTTGCAGCGCGAGGACGCGCGCATACTGCGTCAGGAGCTCGGCTGCAACGCCGTTCGCACCTCGCACTACCCGCAGAGCCAGTATTTTATTGATGAGTGCGACCGCCTGGGCCTGCTGGTGTTCACGGAGCTGCCCGGCTGGCAGCACATAGGCGGCGCGGCGTGGAAAGAGCAGAGCCTTGAAAATCTGCGGGAGCTTGTCACGCAGTACCGCAGCCACCCCAGCATTGTGCTGTGGGGCGTGCGCATAAATGAGAGCGTGGATGACGATGAGTTCTACACGCTCACAAACGCCCTCGCCCGCGCGCTCGACCCCAGCCGCGCCACCTCCGGCGTGCGCTATCTGGAAAAGAGCAGCCTTCTGGAGGACGTGTACGCGTATAACGACTTCTCCCACACGGGCGGCAACCCCGGCGTGAAGCCCAAGAACAAGGTCACGCCCGACATGGGCAAGGCGCTCATCGTTTCCGAGCACAACGGCCACATGTTCCCCACCAAGAGCTTTGATCCATGGCAGAAGCGGCAGGAGCAGGCACTGCGCCACGCACGCGTGCTCGGTGACGCGATGGCCGGCGGCGGACACGCGGGCTGCTTCGGCTGGTGCATGTTCGACTACCCCACGCACAAGGACTTCGGCTCCGGCGACAGGGTGTGCTATCACGGCGTGATGGACGCTTTCCGCAACCCCAAGCTCGCCGCCGCGTTGTACGCGAGCCAGAGCGAGGCTGCGCCGGTGCTGGAGGTCGGCTCACCCATGGATATCGGCGACTATGCCGCAGGCGACCTCGGCAGGGTCTATGCTTTCACCAATGCCGACGAGGTAAGGCTCTATAAAAACGATGTGTACGTCACCAGCTTTCGCCCGCAGGCGGGGCCGGGGCTTGCCCACCCGCCCATACTCGCGGACGACACCATAGGCGAGCTTTTGAAAACGCAGGAGGGCTGCACCGGCACCAAGGAGCGGCTGCTGCATGACTGCCTTGTCTCCGCCGGGCGGCACGGCCTTGCCAACATGCCGCTGGGCGACAAGCTGAAGATGCTGCGCTGCATGATGTTTTACAAGCTCACCATGGCGGACGGTGTGCGGCTTTACGGCAAGTACGTCGGCAACTGGGGCGGTGAGGCCACGCGCTGGCGCTTTGACGCACTGCGCAAGGGTGAGCTTATCGCCAGCCAGACCCGCGCGCCGGGCAGCGCCCTGCGCATAGAGGCGCGCCGGAGCAGCGCAGAGCTCTGTGAGGGAGCAAGCTATGACATGGCCGCCGTGCGCATACGCATACTTGATGAGTACGGCAATGTCGCGTCCTACGCCCAGCTCCCGCTCTCGTTCTCGGTGTCGGGGGATATTGAGCTTATCGGCCCCGCAGCCGCCGCGGCGGAGGGCGGCATGTGCGGCACATATTTGCGCAGTGCGGGGCGCTCCGGTGAGGGTGTGCTCACAATCAGCGCGCCGGGGCTTGAGAGCGTGGA
Source organism: uncultured Eubacteriales bacterium (assembly GCA_958427375.1). Classification (GTDB taxonomy): domain Bacteria; phylum Bacillota; class Clostridia; order Oscillospirales; family Oscillospiraceae; genus Limivicinus. Next base: position 6,133 of record CAUABY010000069.1, on the reverse strand, counting down.
GCTGAAATTCACAGTCCGCGCAGGCGAGAGGCACGCCGAGTCCGCTTTAATATAACAAGGCCAAGGGAGGACGGAAAATGTATAAAATAAACTGGAAAATATGCTTTGAAAGCTCCGCGCCCATGTCGGGCACGGCGGAGGTGGCATCAGGCTCGTGGCGGCTCACGCCGCTGCTGCCGGAGGATGTAATAGTCTCCGCCGAGGCGGTTTTGCAGCTGCACACGGCGGAGGACGAGAAAATTTTCATCAACGGCTACCAGACCTGGACGGCCTGCCCGGAGTACACGAGGCGCGACAGGATACGCGGCGTGGGTCCGTATCCGCGCGCGCTCGTGCGGCACTTTGGTATGGACAGATACGGCGACAACTTCTTTGTCGATTACCCGCAAAAGCCCGGCATACTCCACGGCGAGAGCTGGTGCTATTTCCGCCGGGGTGAGTTTTTCCGGCTCATCGCCTCACTCGGCGAGCGCGCGGGCTACACAATGTTTCGCTATGAGGCTGAGCCGTGTACGCTCAAAATAAGCCGCGACTGCGCGGGCGTTCACTGCGGCGGGGAGTACAAGGTCTTTGAGCTCTTCTTCGCCGAGGGCGGGGAGGACGAGGTTTTTGACGCGTGGTTTGCCGCGATGGACATAAAGCCACGCACGCTCAGGAAGCTCGCCGGTTACTCAAGCTGGTATAACCGCTATCAGGACATCTCCGAGGCGAGCATCCGCGCGGACCTTGACGGCGCGTCGGCACTTCTGCGCCCCGGCGACCTCTTCCAGATTGACGATGGCTGGGAGCCCGCCGTGGGCGACTGGCTCACAACCGACGCGAAAAAATTCCCCGCCGGGCTCAAGCCGCTGGCGGACGATATCCACGCCCAGGGGCTCTTGGCCGGGCTGTGGCTTGCGCCCTTTGTCTGCCAGAAAAACTCCGCCATCATGCGCGAGCACCCGGACTGGCTCCTGCTGCACGAGGGCAGGCCCTGGTACTGCGGCTGCAACTGGGGCGGCTTTTACGCGCTGGACATTGATAATCCGGAATTTGCCGCCTATCTTGAGGAGAGCTTCCGGCGCGTGTTTGACGACTGGGGCTTTGACCTTGTCAAGCTCGACTTTCTCTATGCCGCCGCGCCCTTCGGCGATGAGCGCGAGAGCCGCGCCGGGCGCATGACGCGCGCGGTGGAGCTTCTGCGGCGCGTCTGCGGCGACAAGCTCATTTTAGGCTGCGGTGTGCCGCTGATGCCGGCCTTCGGCGTGTTCGACTACTGCCGCATAAGCTGTGATGTGGGGCTTGACTGGAACAACAACATCTTCGTGCGCGCGGCCAACCGCGAGAGCGTGTCCACCCGCCGCGCCATTTTCAACAGCGTCTTTCGCCGCCAGCTTAACGGCCGCGCGTTCTTGAACGACCCTGATGTGTTCTTCCTGCGCGAGGACAACATAAAGCTCAGCGCCGGGCAAAAGCATAAGCTTGCCACCGTCAACAGCCTTTTCGGCGGCCTGCTGCTGTGCTCTGACAACATGGGGCAGTATACCGCGGCCGCGCGCGAGGCCTATTCCCGGCTTTTGAAAACCCGCGATGCCATGAACATCCGCGTCCACGCCGAGCGCGGCCTTACCGTGAGCTATGAGCTTGACGGCGAGAAAATCCGCCTCGACATCGAGTAACCCAGGGGGGGGCAAAGCATGAACGAGATAATCCAAAGCTTATACAACAGAAAGTCCGTGCGCGTTTTTGAGGAGCGCCCCGTGCCGCGGGAGCTTAAGGCCGAAATCCTCCGCGCGGCGGTGCAGGCGCCGTCGGCGGGCTGTCAGCAGCTATATACCATTCTTGACGTGACGGATGCCGGGCTAAAGGCCGCCCTCGCCGAGACCTGCGACAATCAGCCCTTTATCGCCAGCGCCCCAATCGTGCTCGTTTTCTGCGCCGACTGCAAAAAGTGGTATGACGCGTATTGCAGCATAGGCTGTCAGCCGCGCCGCCCCGGCGTGGGGGATTTGCTGCTTGCCGTGTCGGACACGCTCATCGCCGCGCAAAACGCCGTCGTCGCGGCGGAGAGCCTCGGCCTCGGCTCGTGCTACATAGGCGACGTGACCGAGAACTGCGAGCGCCAGCGCGAGCTGCTGCATCTGCCGGACTATGTGTTTCCTGCCGCTTTGCTCGTGATGGGCTGGCCGACCGCGCAGCAGAAGGCGCGCCCCAAGCCGCCGCGCAGTGCTATGGAGCACATAGTACATGAGAACACCTACCGCGCCATGGACGATGATGAGCTTCGCGCCATGCTCGCGCCCAACCACCCGCGAACGAGCTACGAGGACTGGCTCCGCGCTTTCTGCGCGAGGAAGTACGACTCCGCCTTCTCCCGTGAAATGACCCGCTCCGTCGCCGGGTATCTCAAGCAGTTCGAGCGCTGACGCTGTGGATTTGGATATAGAGTTGGATATAAAACAGATATAGAGATGTAGAAAAACGGTGCAGCCTGAGAATATGGTTGCACTGTTTTTTCACTGTAAAAATTTTTTTCAAAGCCGTATTCGCCTTAAAAGGCCGCGGCCTGCGCGCCGTCTTGCACTGTGTGAAGTTGTTCTACATATTTTTCATTTCTTTGCAGACAATAGAAGTGAAAATCGAGCCAAAGGAGAAATATATATGAAAGCAACGGGAATTGTCCGCCGAATTGATGATTTGGGGCGGGTCGTTATTCCGAAGGAAATACGGCGCACTATGCGCATCCGCGAGGGTGACCCGCTTGAGATTTTCACCGACAAGGACGGAGAACTCATTTTCAAAAAGTACTCGCCCATCGGCGAGCTGTCCGACTTCGCCGCGCAAATCTGCGACAGCCTGCGCAAATCCACTGACTCCATCGCCGCCGTGTGCGACCGGGACGCGGTCATCGCCATCGCCGGGGGCGGCAGGCGCGAGCTGCTCGACAAGCCCATCAGCGCCCAGCTCAGCCAGATTATGGATGAGCGTGCGCCCTTCCGCCTCGACAGCGGGCTCAGCCAGCTCCCCGTAAGCCCGGCGGACGAAAAGTACTGCATCTCCGTGGCCTGCCCCATCCTCAGCGAGGGCGACGTCATGGGCGCGGTGCTGTTCATCTCCCCGCGCGGCAGCATGCCCGCAAGCGAGGTCGAGTACAAGCTCGCCCTCACCGTCGCCTGCTTCCTCGGCAAGCAGATGGAATCCTGATTCAGCGCCCAAAGCCCCCGGCGGTTTTTTGACGCGCTCACTGTCCGCATGGTTATGGCGGCGGCTTAACGCCCCCCGTCTATTTTACCGTGCGGACTTCTTTTTTTGCCCTTTTCCGCCCTTGCTGTGCCCTTTCTCGCTCTCGCCGCATCCGCTTCACACCCCCCCATTTTACCCGCCTAACACCCCCGCCGCGCCCGCCTCACATCCCCGCTCACCGGGAACGCCGGGCTGTGTTGTTACCATTTTGTAAAATATTTTGTCGAATTTGAAATTTCCCCTTGATACTTCTGTATATTTTAATGTATAATAGCCAGCGTAAGCATGAAATTATGCGCCCTGCGCGCTCTCCGGCGCACAGACACGGCGCAAAAACATAAGAACGAGGTATCCCAATGGAGTATACTGCTATTGCACAATGGCTGAATACCTTTTTTGCCGGGTATGACAGTGCCATTCTCTCTTCGCTTGCCAAGCTGGCGGACGCGGCGGGCAGCTTCCTCACGCCGGTGATGAAGTTTGTCACCCTGCTCGGCGAAAAAGGGCTTATGATGTTTATTATCGCGCTCGTGTGCATGTGCTTTGCGCGCACGCGCAAGCTGGGCGTGTGCATGTTCGGCGCGGTGTGCTGCGGCGCGCTGATAACCAACATCATTCTCAAGGACATGGTCGCAAGGCCGCGCCCCTTTGAGTTCTCCTCGCAGTTTCACAGCTTCTGGCTGGCGGTGGGCTCCCCGGCGGAGGACGGGTTTTCCTTCCCCTCCGGGCATGTGACCGCCGCGACGGCGGGCGTGGCCGCGCTGTGCTTTGTCGAGGGCAAAAAGTGGATTGCCCCCTCCGTCATATGGGTGGTGCTGATGGGCGTTTCGCGCAACTATCTTATGGCGCACTTCCCCTCTGACGTGCTTTTTGCTATTGTGATTGGCCTTTTCTCCGCCTTTGCCGCGTATCTCATCACCAGGGCAATATTCAACTATGTTGAGGATAACGATGACTTTCCGCTTTATAACTGGATAATGAATTTCAGCATACCGCTTCCGAATTTCGCGGCTATCGGCGGACGCATAGCGGACACCGGCAAAAGCGCCGCAGGCGCGGCGAAAAACGCCATGGGCACGGTCAAGCTGCCCGGCCGCCGCGGTGAAGCCGCTCCCGCGCGCGAGGCAAGACACGCGCGCACAGCCGAGAGCTCCGGGCGTTTTGAGGCCGTCGGCGGTGTCAGCCGCAGTGAAAAGCGCCGCGCGGGTGCCGCCGCGGGGCTTAACCGCGCCGCCGCGAGCGCAGACGCGAAGAAGCCCGCGTTCAGAACCATGCCCAGAGCCGAGGCCAAGAAATCCACCTCCGACTGGAGCGCGCGCTGGGAGACCTACCGCAGTACGCATTCCCCGAACAGCGCGCCGAATGAGAGCGCCCGCCCCTATGTACACAAGGCCGCGCCGGAAGCCACGTCCGAAGCCTCCGCCGCCGCGCCATTCACAGTGCAGCCGAACGAGAGCGCGCCGCGCGTTGACCCCCGCCCCGCCGCAATAGTCGATGACGACGGCGAGGACGCGGACATGAAGATAGCCGCGCCGCGCACAAAGTCACGCACGGCGGATGCCCCCGCCGCGCGCGGCGAGACGATAATAGCGCCCGCGGTGAAAGTCGAAAGCGCGGCAGAGCCCGCGAGGGCCGCATCCGCCGCGCCGAAAATTGAGCCCGTGCCTGCCGCGGACTTTGACGACGACGGCATAGACTGGGCGCGGCTGGGTCTGGATCTCTCGTCCATAGGCATGGATGACGGCACTTCCGCCGAGCTTGACGAGCCGGTTCGCCGCCGCAGTGTCTCAAGGAGCAGTACCAGCGGCAGCAGCGGCGCCTATCGCGGACGGCACGAGAGGTAAAAATAAGCAAAAAAACGCCTGAAGTTCTCACGAACCGCAGGCGTTTTTTATAAAAGAGATAAAATAGTGTGAAAAATCACACTGTTTTTATAAAAACGGCGTGCCGCTCGCCGCAAAGCGGCAGCCGCGGCACATGCCGAAAATCTCTATCCAGCCGCATAGGGAGATTTTCATTTCTGTTTGTGCTGCCAATTATGCGGCAGAATGGAGATTAAGATGACATTTGATTATGATACTTGGCCGCGCAGGGAAATCTACGAGTTTTTCAGCGGCGTTTCACAGCCTTTTTACAGCGTGACCTTCCGCGTGGACGTGACGCGCGTATACGAGCACGTCAAGGCGCGCGGGCTCTCGTTTTACTATGCGCTGACCTGGCTTGTGACGCGGGCAGTGAACCGCGTGCCGGAATTTCTGCTGACGATACGCGGCGGGCAGGTGCAGATGCTTTCGCGCCGTGAACCGAGCTTCACCGACATAAAGCCGGGCAGCGACTGCTTTTACATAGTGACAATGACGGCAGGCGACGAGCTTGACGAGTTTTGCCTGGCAGCAAAGCGCCGCAGTGCAATGCAGGACAATTTTATGAACCCCGCCGACGAGAGCGACAACCTCATCTACATCTCCTGCGCGCCGTGGATAGACATAACCGGGCTCACCAACGAGCGCGACTTTGACCGCGATGACGCCGTGCCGCGCATCGCATGGGGCAAGTATACCAAGGAGAACGGCCGCCTCAAGCTCGGCATGTCCCTTGAGATAAACCACCGCCTGATAGACGGCGTACATATCGGCCGGTTCGCCGCCGCGCTCGATGACGAAATCGCCAAGCTCGCGCCCTAAGCTTTAAAAGTTTCGCCGGCCTTTGCAAAGGCCGCAGGTTCCAAGGGCAGCGCCCCTGATTGCGCTTCGCAACGCGCGAAACTCCCTTATCATAAATTAAATCAGGAAAAGTACGTCCTCAACCAAATCGAAGCCCGGCGAAGCGGGTTCGATTTGGAAAGGAAAACGGAGATAGCAAAGTGCAGTTTTCGTCGCCTCGACGGAAATGGAACGGCGCGAACTTCGTT
>CAUABY010000068.1 GCA_958427375.1 uncultured Eubacteriales bacterium | reverse complement strand
AGTTTGAGCGCCGCACCCACAAGCGCCTGATCGACATCATGAACCCGACCCAGAAAACCGTTGAAGCTCTGATGAGCCTTGAGGTTCCGGCGGGCGTCGAGATCGAGATCAAGCTCTGAGCTCTGAGGATCACCCAAACCCCGGCACCGGTCAATGACCGGGAAACAAGTCAAAGACCCATAGTCCGCAGCTTGCGTATGCGGACGGGTTAAGTTGCCAGCCTCTGGACGGCAAAACCGGGCTAAGCGAGGCAACCAATAACCAATAGGAGGAAATATAATGAAGAAAGCCATAATTGGCAAGAAGGTCGGCATGACGCAGATCTTCGACGAGGCGGGCAAGGTCATTCCTGTCACCGTCATCGAGGCCGGCCCCTGCGTGGTCGTCGCTAAGATGAGCAGGGAAAAGGAAGGCTACGACGCAGTTCAGTTCGGTTACGAGGAAGTAGCCGAGAAGAAGCTTACCAAGCCTGAAGCCGGCCACCTGAAAAAGGCGGGCGTTGGCATGGTCAAGCACCTCAAGGAGTTCCGCCTTGAGGACAGCAGCAAGCTTGAAGTTGGTGACGTTGTGAAGGCTGACGTCTTTGCAGAGGGCGACAAGGTCGACGTTACCGGCACCAGCAAAGGCCACGGCTACGCGGGCGTTATCAAGCGCTTCGGCCAGGGCCGCACCCCCACCAGCCACGGCGGCGGTCCTGTTCACCGTCACGCCGGTTCCATGGGCTCCAGCACAGATCCTTCCCGTATTTTTCCGGGCAAGAAGCAGGCGGGCCACATGGGTGTTGACCAGGTTACTGTTCAGAACCTCGACATCGTCAAGGTCGATGCAGAGCTCAACCTTATCGCTATCCGCGGTGCCGTCCCCGGCCCCAAGGGCAGCCTTGTTTACATCAAGGACACCGTCAAAACTCAGCCCGTCAAGAAGGGCGAGGCAGCCGGTATCAGCCACAACCCGCAGAAGGCCTCTGCTCGTGTCAATCCGCAGAAGGCTTCCGCACGTACCAAGTAAAGAAAGGAGAGCAGCATAAATGCCTATTGCAAAAGTTTTTAACATGGCAGGCGAGAAGATCGGCGAGATCGAGCTCTCCGAGGCCATTTTCGGCATCGAGCCGAACAAGAGCGTTCTCCATGATTCTGTCAAGAATCATCTGGCAAATTGCCGTCAGGGCACCCAGAGCGCTCTCACCAAGGGCGAAGTTTCCTACACCACGAGAAAGCCCTGGCGCCAGAAGGGCACCGGCCGCGCACGTGCAGGTTACGCAGGCTCCCCCGTGTGGACGCACGGCGGCGTAGCTTTCGCTCCCAAGCCCCGCGATTACAGCTACACCCTCAACAAGAAGGTGAAGCGCATCGCACTCAAGTCCGCACTCTCCGCCAAGGCGGCTGAGGACGAGATCGTTGTTATCGACGGGCTCAAGATGGACGAGATTAAGACCAAGACCTTCAACGCTTTCCTCAAGAAGATTGGCGTTGAGAACAAGGCTCTGGTCGTCACTGAGAATGTGGAAGAGAACGGTATCAAGTCCGCGCGCAATATTGAGGGCGTGACCACCACCACTGCCACCATCCTCAGCCCCTATATGATTCTCACCAGCGGCAAGATGGTCGTTGACAAGGCCGCTCTTGCAAAGATCGAGGAGGTGTTCGCCTGATGAAGACCGCATACGATATAATCATCCGCCCCATCATCACCGAGCAGTCCATGGAGGACCTCGACATTAAAAAGTATGCTTTTGAGGTTGCTAAGGACGCAGGCAAGATCGAGATAAAGAAGGCAGTCGAGGAGATCTTCGGTGTCACCGTCATCAAGGTCACTACCCTCACCGTCCACCCCAAGCACAAGCGCACCGGCGCTTACCCCATGGGCAAGACCGCTTCCTGGAAGAAGGCCGTTGTTAAGCTCAGCGCCGACTCCAAGAACATCGAGCTCTTTGAAGGCATGGCATAAGGAGGTAATGAAGAATGTCTATTAAAACTTACAGACCTACCACGCCTGCCCGCAGACAGATGACTGTCTCCGGCTTCGACGGAGTTGACAAGCATGTCAAGCCTGAGAAGAACCTCACCCAGGTTCTCAAGAAGAACGCAGGCCGCAACAGCTACGGCCGTATCACCGTGCGCCATCAGGGCGGCGGCAACCGTCAGAAGTACCGCATTATCGACTTCAAGCGCAACAAGCTTGAGGACACCGCGACTGTTCTCCGCCTTGAGTACGACCCCAACCGCAGCGCGTTCATCGCTCTCGTTGAGTACACCGACGGCGAGCGCCGCTACATTCTCGCCCCTGTCGGCCTGAATGTCGGTGACACCATCCAGTCCTCCGCCAGCGCCGATATCAAGCCGGGCAACGCCCTGCCTCTGGCAAACATCCCCGTTGGCACCGTTATCCACAACATCGAACTCTACCCCGGCAAGGGCGCTCAGCTCGTCCGTTCCGCCGGTGTCGCAGCTCAGCTGATGGCTAAGGAGAACGGCATGGCTACCGTGCGTCTGCCGAGCGGCGAGTTCCGCAAGGTTCGCATGGAGTGCTTTGCAACCATTGGCCAGGTCGGCAACATCGACCACGCCAATGTCCATATCGGCAAGGCCGGCCGCAAACGCCACATGGGTGTGCGCCCGACCGTCCGCGGCTCCGTCATGAACCCGAATGACCACCCCCACGGCGGTGGTGAAGGCAAGTCCCCTGTCGGCCGTCCCGGCCCTGTTACTCCTTGGGGCAAGCCCGCACTTGGTTACAAGACCCGCAAGACGAAGAACGCTACTGACAAGTTCATCGTCAAGCGCCGCAACGCAAAGTAAGGAGGGAATAGTTAATGAGCAGAAGTATCAAGAAAGGCCCCTTCGCAGCTCCAGAGCTCTTGAAGAGAGTCGACGAAATGAACAAGACCGGCAACAAGCAGGTCATCAAGACCTGGTCTCGTTCCTCCACTATTTTCCCGTCCTTCGTCGGACACACCATCGCTGTGCATGACGGCCGCCGTCATGTTCCCGTGTATGTCACCGAGGATATGGTCGGTCACAAGCTGGGCGAGTTCGCCCCGACCCGCACCTTCCGCGGTCACGCCGGCGGCAAGACCGGTAAGTAAGGAGGAGAAAAAATGGACGAAAAGAAAATTGCCCGTGCGGAGCACAAATACGCCCGTATTTCTCCCCGCAAGGTTGAAATCATCTGCAACATGATTCGCGGCAAGGATGCAGACGTCGCTCTGGCCATGATGGAGCACACTCCCAAGGCCGGCTGCGAGCTGATGATCAAGGTGCTCAAGAGCGCCATGGCAAACGCTGAGAACAACTTTGAGATGGACCCCGAAAAGCTCTACGTCTGCCAGACCTATGCAAACGCAGGCCCCATCCTCAAGAGGGGCATGCCCAGAGCACAGGGCCGCATGTACCGTATAAACAAGCGCACCAGCCACATCATGATAGCTGTGGCTGAGAGAGACTAAGGGAAGGAGGCAGAATTATGGGACAGAAAGTTAATCCTCACGGCCTGCGCGTCGGCGTTATCAAGGACTGGGATTCCAGATGGTACGCAAGAGAAGACAAGGTCGGCGATCTTATAGTAGAAGACTACAACATCCGCAGCTACCTCAAGAAAACCCTCTATTCCGCCGGTGTTCCCACCATTGAGATAGAGCGTGATTCCGCAAAGGTTCGCATCTATATCCACTGCTCCCGCCCCGGTGTCGTTATCGGCAAGGGCGGCGCTGAGATAGAGCGCCTGCGCCTCGAAGTCGAGAAGATGATAGGCAAGCCTGTCGCCCTCTCCATCGTTGAGGTTCGCACACCAGACACCAATGCTCAGCTCGTCGCTGAGAACATTGCCCAGCAGCTCGAAAAGCGCATCGGCTTCCGCCGCGCTATGAAGAACGCTATGGGCCGCGCCATGAGAATGGGCGCACGCGGCATCAAGGTCAAGTGCGGCGGCCGTCTGGGCGGTGCTGAAATCGCACGCTCCGAGTGCTATCATGAGGGCACCATTCCTCTTCAGACCATCCGTGCCGACATCGACTATGGCTTCGCTGAGGCGAATACCACCTATGGCCGCATCGGCGTCAAGGTCTGGATCTACAAGGGCGAAGTCCTTTCCCAGACCCTGCGCACCACTCCGCGCACCATGGATCTGAGCAAGCCCGCGGGCGAGCGCCGCAGAAGAGACGACCGCCGCCAGGGCGACCGCCGCGGCGGCTACAACCGCGACAACCGGGGCTACAACCGCGACAACAATCGCGGCGGCTACGGCAACAGACCCGCAGGCCAGCAGGGCGGCTACAACCGCGGCAATCGCGCTCCCGCCCCCGCCAAGGAAGGAGGCAACAACTAATGTTAATGCCTAAGAGAGTTAAATACCGCAGAGTGCAGCGCGGCCGCATGAAGGGCAAAGCTACCCGCGGCAACAAGGTCACTTACGGTGAATTCGGTCTTGTGGCGATGGAGCCGGGCTGGATTAAGTCCAACCAGATCGAGGCAGCCCGTATCGCAATGACCCGTTATACCAAGCGCGGTGGTCAGGTGTGGATAAAGATTTTCCCTGACAAGCCCGTTACCGCAAAGCCCGCTGAGACCCGTATGGGTTCCGGTAAAGGCGCACCCGAATACTGGGTTGCAGTTGTTAAGCCCGGCAGAGTGATGTTTGAGATTGCAGGCGTTCCTGAAGATGTCGCCCGCGAAGCTCTCCGCCTTGCCAGCCACAAATTGCCCATCAAGACCAAGATAGTCAAGAAGGGCGACGAGTCTGAGAACGGTGGTGAATAAGATGAAGGCAAACGAAATACGCAACATGTCCGTCGAGGAGCTCCAGAGCAAGCTCACCGACCTCAAGAAGGATCTTTTCATGCTCCGTATGCAGCACGCTACAAATCATCTTGACAATCCCACGAAGATTTCCGCCACGCGCCGTGACATTGCTCGCGTAAAGACTGTTCTGCGCGAGAAGCAGAACTGAGGAGGTAAGCGAAAATGAGTGAAGAAAGAACTACTTCCCGTAAGACCCGCGTAGGCAAGGTCGTATCCGACAAGATGGACAAGACCGTGGTAGTCATTGTTGAGGATCGCGTTGCCCACAAGACCTATAAGAAGATAATTGGACGCACCTACCGCCTGAAGGCTCACGATGAGAACAACGAGTGCGGCATCGGTGATATCGTCCGCGTGATGGAGACCCGCCCCCTGTCCAAGGACAAGAGATGGCGCGTGGTTGAAATCGTTGAGAAGGCTAAGTAAGGAGGCGCCAACAGAATGATACAGCAGGAAAGTTATCTGAAGGTCGCCGACAACACCGGCGCCAAGGAATTAAAGTGCATCCGCGTTCTGGGCGGTTCCGGACGCAAGTATGCAAGCATCGGTGACGTAATAGTTTGCTCCGTCCGCAAGGCAGCGCCCGGCGGCAGCGTGAAGAAGGGCGACGTCGTCAAGGCAGTCATCGTCCGCACTGTCAAGCCCGTGCGCCGTGCTGACGGCACCTATGTCCGCTTCGACGAGAACGCAGCAGTGCTTATCAACACCGGTGATAAGAACCCCCGCGGCACTCGTATCTTTGGACCCGTCGCCCGTGAGCTTCGTGACAAGGAATACATGAAGATCCTGTCCCTGGCTCCCGAAGTGATTTAAGGAGGTCGCAGAGAATGAACATTAAGAAAGACGATAAAGTCATCGTTCTGTCCGGTAAGGACAAGGGCAAGCAGGGCAAGGTTCTCATTGCCGACCCCAAGGGCATGAAGGTCACGGTTGAGGGCGTCAACGTCGCAACCAAGCACCAGAAGCCCCAGAGACAGGGTCAGGACGGCGGCATCATCAAGGTCGAAACCCCGATGTATGTCTCAAAGGTCATGCTCGTCTGCCCCAAGTGCGGCAAGCCCACCCGCGTCGGCCACAAGATAGCTGACGGTAAGAAGTCCCGCGTCTGCAAGAAGTGCGGCGCAGAAATCTGAGAAAGGAGATAACTTACTATGACAAGAATGAAGAAAAAGTATCTTGAGGAAGTTGCTCCGGCTCTCATGGAGAAGTTCCAGTACAAGTCCACCATGCAGATTCCCCGCATCGACAAGGTTGTTGTCTCCGTCGGCTGCGGTGACTGCAAGGATAACGCAAAGGCTCTTGAAGCAGTCATTAAGGACATTTCCGCCATCACCGGTCAGCACGCTGTTGCCACCGTGGCAAGAAAGTCCGTTGCAAACTTCAAGCTTCGTGAAGGCATGAAGGTCGGCGTTAAGGTCACTCTGCGTCAGGACCGCATGTGGGAGTTCCTCGATCGTCTGTTCAACGTGGCTCTGCCCCGTGTCCGCGACTTCCGCGGCATCTCCGCAGACGCTTTTGACGGCCGCGGCAACTACAGCCTTGGCCTCAAGGAGCAGATCATCTTCCCCGAAATCGAGTACGATAAGATTGAGAAGCTGCGCGGTATGAACATTGCAATCACCACCACCGCCCAGACCGACGAAGAGGCTCGTGAGCTCCTCAGACTCATGGGCGCTCCCTTTGTGAGCTAAGGAAGGAGTTAAGTAAATGGCTAAGAAATCTATGATTCTCAAGCAGCAGGCTCCTGCTAAGTTCTCCACCCGCAAGTACAACCGCTGCAAGATTTGCGGACGTCCCCACGCCTATCTGCGCAACTACGGCATCTGCCGTATCTGCTTCAGAGAGCTGGCATACAAGGGCCAGATTCCTGGCGTTCGCAAGGCGAGCTTCTGATTTTTCAACAGAAAGCTCCTTCGAGAAATCGAGGGAGCTTTTTGACGCTTAACCTGAGGGCGAAATAATTCCGCGCGCAGGTTAGGCCGAAGGAGAATGACTATGTCGCACAACAAATTCAAGGATAGTTATAACGACGGCACCGCGAAAAGCCGAAAAAGCGGCAGAAACAGTGGAAAAAGCGCGGCAGTATTGGCAGCTTTTCTGGCGGCTGTGATTCTTGCCGCCGGTGGATTTATGGCTGTCAAATTAAAAAGTGACGTCCCTCCTTCTGCTTCGGACAGCGCCTCCGCGCAGCCGGTATCTGCAGCCGCGTTTTCGCCTATGGAGCTTTCGACGGTAGTACTTTCGGATGCAGAGCCGATGCCCGCAGAGCCGACGCCCGCAGAGCTCCCGCTTGAGCCCGCGGCTTCTTCTGAGGCGCCCAAGGTGCCGGAAGAGACCGAAAAAGCCGAGGCCAACGAGGCGGCTGTGACAGATCATGACGAATACAGCGCCTTTCAAAAGCTTGAAAATGGCATTGGCATCAATATTCTGGTAATGGGTGATGAGTCCGCCGCGGATTCGGACGGAGACGCGGTGAACGGAATTGTTGACGGCGCAAAGCTCAAGGGGCTTTCGGACTATCTTGAGGGAAAGTATCTCTCAAATTCCGGCGCTAAAGTAACTATTACCAATCTCGCTTGGCCGGGCGGCAACATTCTGGCTGACGCTCTTCGCGTTATCACCATGCCGGAGGACCAGTCTTACGACCTCATAATCCTCAACTATGGCCTGCATGACCAGCTTGAGGAGGACCCCAATTATTACGGTGCCGTGCAGCACAATACCGAGCTTTGGCTGAATTACGCCTCTCTGACCGCAAAGCTCAGCGCCAAATTCCCGGACGCGTACATCATCTGCTCCCTTGAACCGTGCTTCCACGAGATTACCGAGGAGCTGGACGGGATGAAGCGCATAAGTGAGGCATACTGCGCGATACCCGTGGTCGATTGGTGCTCCGCGCTGCTGGATAAGGGCGAGGATGTGTACTATGACTATTTTGAGGCTGATAAGACCCTGCCCAACGCCAAAGGCATCGAGGTGTGGATAGAGCTTCTCTGCAATCTCATCGACGAAAAGGTTGACGCGTCCGAGGGGAAGATGAACCCCATATACTGCGGCTATTATAAGGCCGAGCAGATTACGAGCATGAGCTTCATCCCCGTTACAGATTCCTGCGTCACCAGAAACAACGACACAAGCTACACCATCAATTTCAATGCTGACGGTATGGCGTTTATTCAGCACCCGAACCTGCTCGTAACGAGTGACGCGAAAGCCATTGCAGACCATATGCTCTATAGTCTGCGCAACAGGCCGAACGGCGTTGCGCTTCCGGGCGGAAACCACGTTACGCTTCTGCATGACTGTCTGGAGTGCGAAGAGAGCTTTGAGCTTATCTTTTCGAGCAAGGAGCTTGCGGACGGGCTTGAGGGATTCTATCTTGTCGGAAGCAAGTGAAGAGAACGGGCGTATTCCGGCAATAAATGCCCTGCAAACCCACAAAAATTCCGCAATAAGAAAAGAAAATCTGCGCGTTGAAATTATGCGGTATTGCATTGGCTGACAATGCCTTTTGGTTTTTTGTTTGCGCAGCAAAATAAATAAAAAAACGTTACAAAACAAGAAAATAATGCTTGCAAAAGCAGAATAAATGATATATAATAAATTGATTTGTGCCCCAAGGGAATTTTATGCCCTTTTCGGTGGCACAGGAAAACCATTTCGTCAATTCCGCGGGCTGATCATCCGCGTTATTGAATATACAGGACGGCGAAAGGCCGTGTCCAATCAAGCATTGGCATGGAACCTCGCCGCCGCAACCGCCTCGGCGGTAACTTCTAAATTAGGAGGATAAACCTATGCAGATCACCGACCCCATTGCAGATATGCTGACCCGTGTCCGCAACGCCGGCACCGCGAAGCATGAAACCGTTGACGTCCCCGCGTCGAAGATGAAGAAGGCAATTGCTGAGATCATGCTCAATGAGGGCTACATCAAGAATTACCAGGTCATCGACGATGGCACGCAGGGCGTCATTCGCATTACCCTCAAGTATCTCCCCGGTAAGGAGAAAGCTATTCAGGGCCTCCGCCGCGTCAGCAAGCCCGGCCTGCGTGTTTACGCCGGTGCCGACGAGCTGCCCCGCGTACTCAAGGGCCTTGGCATTGCTATCATCTCCACTTCCAAGGGCGTTATGACCGATAAGCAGGCTCGCAAAGAGCATGTTGGCGGCGAAGTCCTTGCGTTCATTTGGTAAGGAGGTAGCAGAATGTCTAGAATAGGAAGAGAACCCATCACCATCCCCGCAGGCGTAGAAGTCAAGATCGACGAGCACAACCACATCACCGTCAAGGGCCCCAAGGGCACTCTTGAGAGAACTTTAGTTCCTCAGATGAAGGTTGAGAACGTCGAGGGCGTCCTCCACGTCTCCCGTCCTGATGACACCCAGAGCAACCGCGCGCTCCACGGCCTGACCAGAAGCCTGGTCAACGACATGGTCGTCGGCGTGACCAACGGCTTCGAGAAGAAGCTGGAGATCAACGGCGTTGGTTACCGTGCGGCAAAAGAGGGCAAGAATCTTGTCATGAACCTCGGCTTCTCCCACCAGATTATCATGTCCGAGAACGATGACATTCAGATTGATGTCCCCGATGCCAACCACATCGTCATCAAGGGCATC
>CAUABY010000067.1 GCA_958427375.1 uncultured Eubacteriales bacterium | reverse complement strand
GCCATTGACCTCATCGACGAAGCCTGCTCGGACGTGAATCTCAAGGATAAGACCACAAATGAGCTCATGCTCGCCGAGCGGGATTTGGAGAATATCCGCTATGAGCGCGAGGGGCTGCAGTCGGCGGACGCGCCCGCAGGTATCGACATGGACGATGAGATGATGGATAAGCGCTATGCCTGCATAGCTGAGCTTCGCAGCAAGGAGCTCAAGCTCCAGCAGCATATCGATGAGCTGAAGCGCTCTGATAAGCCTGCGCTGACGATAGATAACTTTGCCCGCATCATAGAGCTGTGGACAAAGATACCCGCCTCCACCATCCGTGAGGACGAGTACGAGCGCCTTGATAAGCTCGACGAGCGCCTGAAAGCGCATATCATAGGGCAGAACGAGGCCATTGAAACCATCTGCGCCGCCATAAAGCGAAGCCGCGTGGGGCTTCAGGTCAAGCGCAAACCCGTGAGCTTCATCTTCGTCGGTGGTACGGGCGTTGGCAAGACCGAGCTTGTAAAGCGCCTTGCCGCAGATATGTTTGACTCGCCTGAGTCACTCATCCGCCTTGACATGTCGGAGTTCATGGAGAAGTTTGCCGTCTCGCGCATCATCGGCTCGCCTCCCGGCTATGTCGGCTATGACGAGGCCGGGCAGCTCACCGAGAAGATACGCCGCAAGCCCTACAGCGTCGTACTCTTTGACGAGATTGAAAAAGCACACCCGGATGTAATGAATATCCTCCTGCAAATTCTGGACGACGGCAGAATAACCGACGCGCAAGGCAGAACGGTGAACTTTGAAAACACCATAATCGTTATGACGACGAACGCGGGCAGCAGCACCAAGACCGGCTCCGTCGGCTTCGGCGGCAGCCTCAGCGATATGACGCGCGAACGCACGATGAAAGCGCTCAATGAATTTTTGCGCCCGGAGTTTATCAACCGTGTGGATGAGGTCATCTGCTTTAACCAGCTCACGGAAGAGAACTTCCGTGCCATCGCCGCGCTCATGCTGGGCGAGGTGCGCGATGTGCTTGCTGAGCGCAATCAGCAGCTCACTTGGGACGAAAAGCTCATCGACTATCTTGTTGATAAGGGCTATTCCGTGGCCTATGGCGCGCGCAACCTGCGCCGCTTAATCCAAAAGGAGATAGAGGACGTGCTCGCCGCCGAGATTATCAGGCGGCGCGGCGAGAACGTGAAGGAAATATACCTCTCCGCCGCGGACGGAAAGGTCACTGTGGAGATAAGGGGAGAGAACTAAATGGCAAGGCTTGAAATCATAAAAGGCGATATAACCGAACAGCGCGTTGACGCGATTGTAAACGCCGCCAACTGCTCTCTTTTGGGCGGCGGCGGAGTGGACGGCGCCATCCACCGCGCGGCAGGGCCTGAGCTTCTGGCCGAGTGCCGCACACTGCACGGCTGTGAGACCGGCAAGGCCAAGATAACAAAGGGTTACCGCCTGCCAGCAAAGCATGTCATCCACACGCCCGGCCCCGTCTGGCACGGCGGCAGCAGCGGTGAGGCGGAAAAACTCGCCTCCTGCTACCGCTGCTCGCTGGAGCTTGCCTCGCAGAACGGCTGCAAAACGGTGGATTTCCCCTCCATCAGCACGGGTGTATACCACTTCCCGCTCGATAAGGCGGCGCGCATAGCGGTTGACACCATCCTTGGCTATCTCGCCGAGCACCCGGAAATCGAGCGCGTGCGCATGGTCTGCTTTGACGCGCGCACTCAGCAGAGCTATCAAACCGCACTCGACGAGGCGCAGGCATGAGAAAGCGCGTCGTCAAAATCCAATATAACTCCCCGGTCGTGCTGAGCTTTGCACTCCTGTCTTTCGTGACGCTTGTTCTCGGCCAGCTCACCGACGGCTGGACTACAATAAAGCTCTTCTCGGTCTACCGGTCCTCGGCCAGAGACCTTTTGACCTACCCGCGCTTTTTCCTGCACGTGCTGGGACACAGCAGCTACTCTCACTATATCGGCAATATAATGATGATGCTCGTCATCGGCCCCGCGCTGGAAGAGCGCTATGGAAGCCGCAATCTCTTCTGGGCAATTTTCATCACGGCGCTGGTGTCAGGCATGATTCAGTGGATATTTTTCCCCTCAACCGCCCTGCTCGGCGCGTCGGGAATTGTGTTTATGATGATAGTCATGTCCTCCCTCGCGGGCATGAAAAACGGCTGCATTCCGCTCACGCTGATTTTGGTGTTCGTTTTGTACATAGGCGGCGAGATAATTGACGGCGTGACGCTTCAGGATAATGTCTCTCAGCTAACGCACATTGTCGGCGGCATCTGCGGCGCGATATTGGGTACAAGTCTCAGAAAATGACTAAAGCTGCCGGGAGACGAACACGTACTGTATTCTGGCGGCTCTGATCTGGCTCTTTTGCACTTGTTGTCCTTGCCTTGCGACAAGCAAGGCTGCGTCCGCCGCACGCAAAATAGCTCAAACATAGCTCGCCAGAATGTGCAGAGCAGTTTTTCCGGAGCGGTTTTTCGTTCAGGCGCGAAAGCGGCCGCAGGTAATACTTGATGTCTTGCCAAGGCCGCTGACAAAGCATGGGCGTAAATCCGCCCGTAAAAACCAGCACGGGTTCGACTCCCGGCAGCTAAAATGATGCGTCCATTCCCGGCGCATCATTTTTGTATACGGAGGAAAGATATAATGGAAGCACTTTTGATAAGCGCCTGTCTGCTCGGCTCAAACTGCAAATACAGCGGCGGCAATAACGCTCTGCCCGCCGCGGCGCTCGCCCGGCTCAAGGCACGCTACCGCCTCATCCCCGCCTGCCCGGAAACGGCGGGCGGCCTGCCCATCCCACGCCAGCCGAGCGAGAGGATAGGGGAGCGCGTTATAAGCAAAATCGGACACGACGTGACGGCGGAATTTGAAAAGGGCGCTGATGTCGCCATCGCGCTCGCCCGGCGCTATGGCTGCCGCAAAGCGCTTTTGAAAGCCAACAGCCCCTCCTGCGGCAGCGGCAGAATATATGACGGCACGTTCACCGGCACCTTGATTGACGGTGACGGCGCGGCCGCGGAAAAGCTCCGCGCCCTCGGCGTCGCGGTTTACTCCGAAAAGGAACTTGATAAACTTATATGAAAAGATTGATTGCCATAAGCCTCGCCGTAATCGCCCTGCTCTCGCCGCTGCCCGCGGCGCAGGCCATAAAGACGGAGACGGCGGAAGAACATATAGCCCTGCCGGACGGCGTGAGCGCTGAGCAGCTCACGGCAGAGTACTGGCTCGGCAAAAAGAATAAGCAGGCCGCGCACAGCGATAAGCTCATCATGTCCCAAAGCGAGATTGCCGCAGTTAACGCCCAGAACGCCGATATGATAAGCATTGGCGATATAAGCTGTGCGCTCACCGATATACCGGAGAGCGTACCGGGTGATATCGTGCGCGCCCTTGTTACGCTTGCACAGCCGCCGGAGAACCCGGCGTCACGGTATCTCCATGGCGCGCCCACGGACAAAGCGTATTGGGACGCGCTCCTCGCCAATACCGCGCCCGACGCCGTGCCGGATACCGTCACCGTGCGTTATGGCTACTCCGTGCGCCGGGCGAGCCTGCGCCTTTTCCCCACGAACGATTTTGTCGGCGGCACAGCCACGGACAGGCTCTATGATAAACTCGTCATGTCGGAGTTTCTGCCCTACCTCCCGCTCGCCGTGCTGCACGAGAGCGCGGACGGGGACTGGTGCTATGTCATGCTCTATGGCTTCGGCGGCTGGATAGAAAAAGAAAATCTCGCCCTCTGCGAAAGCCGCGCCGACTGGCTTGAGCGCATGCGGCCGGAGCGGTTTTTAACCGTCACCGCGCGCGAACTCACCCTTGCGGACGAGCCGTACTGTCCCTCTGTCTCCGCCCTGCGCCTGCCCATGGGCACAAGGCTCTCCCTTGCGGACGATGGCACGGAGGCAGAGCCCATCAACTCCCGCCGCGCCTATGGCTGCTATGTTGTAAAGCTCCCCACGCGCGGCGAGGATGGATATATTAAAGATGAGTACGCCCTCATCCCCGCGGGGGAGGATGTGTGCGTGGGCTTTCTGCCGTTCACGCGCGAGAATATAGTAGAGCTCACCTTCAAGCACCTCGGCGCGCGCTATGGCTGGGCGGGCATGTACTCCGCAAACGACTGTTCCGGCATCGTGCATGAAGTGTTTGCCTGCTTCGGCTTTGAACTGCCGCGCACGGCGGGCGCAATCATGGCGGTGGACGGCTTTGAAAAGCTCGACCTCTCCGGCATGGATGAGGCGCAAAAGCTCAAAGCGCTCGACGATATCCCAGCGGGCTCGCTGCTCGGATTTCCCGGCCATATCATGCTCTACCTCGGTAAAGCGGGCGACAAAGCCTATGTCATAAGCGCCGTCGGCTCTTTCGGCCCTGCGGACGCTGACGAGAATTACGACTTCTCCGTCAACTCCGTCACCGTCAACAGCCTTGCCGACACCAGGCGCCGCACGGGCGGCCTGTGGCTCGGCGCGCTCGCCTCCGCGCTGATTATAAAATAGAAGGCACCACGCCCCTGTATTGACAAAACGCCTGTACAGCGCTATAATCTCCAAAGAGCTCTGTATTAACATGCCTAATACACAAGCCGAAACAGCGCTGGAACACGGCTTAAAATTTTTTGAAAAAATTCTTCAAAATATGAGAACTTTTTCCCGTCTCCATCGTCTACAATTATAGGCTGACAGAGCCGGTGGTGAAATACCCCAAATTTACTCAACAAAGGAAAAATATTTTTATATTAGGAGGACAAGATGAAAAGAAGATTGACTAAGCTCACCTCGCTCTTCCTTGTCGCGGCAATGGCGTTTTCACTGTGCGCCTGCGGCGGCGGGAGCGACAGCAGCAATAAGAGCGATAGTGAAACACCTGAGTATATCTACAGCTCGGAGTTCAACACCATCGCAAAGGACAGCGACAAGAGCTATAACCCGCTCGTCTACACCGCCAACGGCTACTATGCCAGCTCCTATGAGGCTCTGATTGCCAACCAAGGCGTTGCACTTGCACGCGCGGTCGGCACCATGGCTGAAGACTCGGCAGAGCCCGTGGCCGAGGCTGACGACGATCTTACCGTCATGCCTGTGGACGAGGGCGGCACTGTCGATGCCGAGGGCGAAGCGGCCGATGATTCCGAAGCCGCTGAGGAAAAGGAAGAGACCTATGTCAGCAACCTCTACTTTGTTGGCTTTGACGGCACCATAAGCAAGCTTGAAGCTTATACACCCACCGCGATCGACAGCGAAAACGCCGAAAACAGAGACTATAACAGCAGCTCGAACATCGCCGGCGCGTATCTCAATTCCGAGGGCAAGCTTGTCATCATTGATGAGGTCTATGAGTTTTGGTCCACCGCGCCTGAGGATATCACCGATGAGGACGAGGCGTACTGGGATTACCGCGAGTATACTGACACCTACTACATCCGCGTTCTCGATACCGACGGCAGCGAGATTTCCAGATCCGCCATCGAGGTTCCTGAGGACCGCTATCTGTACGTCTACAACGCCTGCCTTGACGCAAACGACAATCTTATCGTCAGCTCTGATGACGGCGTGGCTGTCATCGGCCCCGACGGCAGCTATAAAAACATCCTTGTTGAGAGAAGCAACCCCAATGATTATTTCTATGTCTCCGGCACCGTAAAGCTTCCTGACGGCCGCGTTGCCGCTATGTGCAGCGGCAGTACAGGCAATGAGCTGCGAGTTGTCGATGTGGCGGCGGGTGCCTTCGGCGAGAGCTATGCACTCCCCGGCAGCGCCTATAACGCCATTTCCGGGGGCGGCGATTATGACGTGTACTACACCAGTGGCACAAGCTTTTACGGCTATAAGCTTGAGACCGCTGAGGAAACCAAGCTTTTCAACTGGATTAATCTCGGTATCAACGGTGATAACGCCACCGGTATTTCCGTCATGGATGACGGTTCTATCTGCTGCATGCTCAACGAGTACCATGCCGCCAAGAATGCCGACGGCTCCTATCGCGAGGGCACCTATGATGTCACTATCGCCACCGTAAGCTTGGTTCCGTCCAGCAGCGTTCCCGTGCGCGAGAGCATCACCATGGCCACCCAGTACCTTGACTGGAATATCCGCGATACCATCGTCAAGTTCAACCGCGAGAACCCCAGCTACTGCATCGAGATTAATGACTACTCCGAGTATAATACCGAAGAGGATTACACTGCCGGCTTCACCAAGCTCGCCACCGAGCTGCTCGCGGGCAACGTGCCTGATATCATTGATTTGAGAAACATGCCCTATACCCAGCTTGCTGCAAAGGGCCTCTTGGAGGATCTCTACCCCTATATCGACGCGGACAGCGAGTTCAGCCGTGATGACTTCTTCCAGAACGTCTTGCAGGCCTATGAGGTCAACGGCGGCCTGTACGCCACCGTCTCCGGCTTCTATGTCTATACCGCCATTGGCGCCGCCAGTGTTGTCGGTGATGAGCCGGGCTGGACCTATGACGAGTTTGAAGAGGCGCTCTCCTCCATGCCTGAGGGCTGCGACCCCTTCGACCAGTACACCACCCGCGACACCATTCTCAACTACTGCCTCTCCCTCGACATGAATAACTTCGTTGACTGGACTACCGGCAAGTGCAATTTTGACTCCGACAGCTTTAAGGAGCTGCTTGAGTTTGCCGCCCAGTTCCCTGAGGAGTTTGACTGGGATAACTATGAGTATACCGAGGAGGACAATACCGCCAACCGCATCGCCTCCGGCAGACAGATGCTCTCTCCCGGCAGCATCTGGTCCCTTGAGGACATCTTCTATAATGACTACTACTTTGGCGGGGACTCCACCTATATCGGCTACCCGACCTATGACGGACACCCCGGCAGCCTCATCGGCAGCTCCGGCAATGCCTATGCCATGAGCGCCAAGAGCGAGCACAAGGATGTTGTTTGGAACTTCCTGCGCGAGTTCTTCACTGAGGACTACCAGCGCGACCAGTATTATCTGCCCACCAATATCAACGTGTATAATTCCAAGCTCAAGGACGCCATGACCATCCAGTACCAGAAAAATGCGGATGGCAGCTTCAGGCTTGATGAGAACGGCGAGAAGATACCCGTCGTGCGCGGTTCTATGGGCAGCCCGACCGGCGAGGTTGTGGACTTCTACGCCCTCTCTCAGGAACAGGCGGACAAGCTCTGGGATGTGCTCACCAGCACTACCTGCCTCATGCAGGGCTTCAGCGGCAATAACAGCATCCTCGATATAGTCACCGAGCAGGCCGCGGCTTACTTCGCCGGCCAGAAGAGTGTGGACGAGGTTGCAAAGCTCGTGCAGAGCAAGGCGAATATCTACGTCAACGAGCAGAGATAAACTCTGTCACGAAGCAATGATCAACAAGGGGCGCGTTCACTAAAACGCGCCCCGGATTTTAGAATGGAATTAAAGCAATCTTAAACTTTATCAGCGTAATGACTATTGAAAAACCACAGCTTATGCTGTACAATATAAGCTGTTGAATATACAATATCTTGTTATTTTGCAAATTAACAACTTAGTTACCATTGGATGAACCGGCATGAAAAGTCATAAGATAAAACATATCACATTAAATGAAAAACAAAAGGACTTTGTGCATAGCCTCTGCTTTCTCTCGCCGAGCCTGCTGGGCGTGGCGGTGTTCTTCATCCTGCCGTTTTGCGTTGTGGTCTACTACTCGCTTATAGACGGCGTGGGCTCAAGGAATTTTGTTTTTCTGGACAATTTCATAAAGCTGTTTCAAAACTCCGCTTTTTTGCTGGCGGCGAAAAATACGCTCAGCTTTTCGGCATGGGCGGTGCCGCTTGCGGTCGTGCTTTCCCTCGGTCTTGCGTTGATGCTGGAAGCGCGCATCCCGCTCAAGTCGCAGTTTCGCACCTTCTTCCTCAGCCCCATGATGGTGCCTGTCGCCTCGGTTGTGCTCATCTGGCAGGTGCTCTTCAACTTTAACGGCACAGTCAATGAGTTCATCATGCTCTTCGGCGCGGATAAGGTGGACTGGCTTCAAACCGACAGCAGTCAGATTGTGGTCATAATCCTCTTTTTGTGGAAAAACTTAGGCTATTTTATGATTCTTTTCATGGCGGGTCTTTCAAATATCCCCAAAGAGCTCCTTGAAGTGGCGGATGTTGAGGGCGCGAGTGAGGCTTATAAGTTTTTCGCCATAAAGCTTCGCTATCTCTCGCCTACGGTGCTTTTTGTCACCATCCTCTCACTTATTAATTCTTTCAAGGTCTTTAGAGAGGTGTATCTTCTCACCGGGGACTATCCGTATGAGTCGCTATATATGCTCCAGCACTTTATGAATAATACCTTCAAATCGCTTGACTATCAAAAGCTCTCCGCCGCGGCGGTCGTTATGGCAATCGTTATGGTCGTCATCATTGCCCTGCTCTTTAAAGCGGAGGATTGGTTCGGAAAGGACGTGGAGGGATGAAGAAAAAGCATTATTTTGGCCGCGGCGCAATGTTTGTGCTCTGCTTGGTGTTTGCGGTGCTCTTCCTCCTGCCAACGGTGCTCACGATTACAAACTCCTTTATGTCCGAGGCGGAGATTAAGGCCAATTACGGCATGATTTTTTCCACCACCACCGGCGGCTATGTCTCAAAAACCGTCAATCTCAAGTTTATCCCCGATGAGGTCACGTTCTCCCAGTATATCACCGGCCTCATCAAATCCCCGGAATATCTTCTCAAATTCTGGAACAGCATCATCCTTGTTATCCCCATAGTCCTCTTTCAGGTTGCCATCGCCTCCGTTGCGGCCTATAGCTTCACCCGCTGGCGCGGCAAGATAAGAAGCGGCATATTCTTCTTCTATGTCATCCTCATGCTCATGCCCTATCAGGTCACGCTGGTGCCGAACTACCTCGTGTCTGACTGGCTCGGCATTTTGAATACGCGCTGGTCAATAGTCCTGCCCGGAGTGTTCGCGCCGTTTTCGGTGTTTTTGCTGACAAAGTTCATGCGCCGCATTCCGTATTCGCTCATTGAGGCGGCGAAGGTTGACGGGGCGAGCGAGTGGCAGATATTCACTAAAATCTGCATTCCGCAGTGCCGCTCCGCGCTCTACTCCATCGCGATTCTTGTCTTTATCGACTATTGGAATATGGTCGAGCAGCCGCTTATCCTCCTTGATGACCCGGACAAGCAGCCGCTGTCGGTGTTCCTATCGTCCATAAATTCCGGCGAGATAGGCTTGGCCTTCGCCATGGCGACGGTGTATATGATCCCGTCCCTGCTCCTCTTCCTGCACGGCGAGGAGTATCTGGTAGAGGGCATTGTCGCAAACTCCGGCAGTGTCAAGGGCTAAAGTGTAAAGGCTTAAATAGATATTCCACAGCGAACTAATGAGGTAAATACAATATGGAAACTAAACCTAAAAACAGAGCATGGGTCAAGGACGCGGCAATAGTCTTTCTTGTCGTGCTGCTCATTCTCACCTTTTTCTC
>CAUABY010000066.1 GCA_958427375.1 uncultured Eubacteriales bacterium | reverse complement strand
CTCCCCTGCTGCTCTGTTTTCTTTACATTGCAGCATAGTTTTTTGACAGTCTCAGTGTGATAAATCACACTGCAAATAATTAAAACGGCGTGCCGCTCGCCGCAAAGCGGCAACCGCGGTACATGCCGAAAATCTCCCTTTGCCGCATAGGGGATTTTTATTTATGCTTGTGCTGTCAGTTGTGCGGCAGAAGGGAGATTAATATGGATAATACTAAGCTTGAACGCATAAACGAGCTGGCGGCGCTTGCAAAGCAGCGCGAGCTGACCGAGGAAGAGGCGGCGGAACGCGCGCTGCTGCGCAAGGAGTATATTGAGGAGTGGCGGCGCGGCACAATCGAGCTGCTGGAGAACACCTACATCGTCACGCCTGACGGAAAAAAGCACCCGCTGCCGAAGAAGGTTGTGGACTTCCCCGGCGCAAAAGGCGGCAAGAGCTGACTTGGATTGAACCCGCGCCGTGTAAAGCGGCTTCGATTAAGGGCAGCGAAAATAACAAAATAATTGACAAAATCCCCTCCGCCGCGTATTATGCTGTGAGAGGGGATTATCCTTTCACATTTTTTGATTGCGGGGTGACAGCGATGATGAAGTTTCGTGCAGAGTGTTGTTGTATCTGTGTGGCACGATGTCGCTGTCGCTGTTGTTGAGCGGGATTTTCAGGGAATCCGGCTTGTGCTTTGCGGCGGCGTTTGACGCCGCTTTTTTTGTTTTTGGCCGCGTTTTGGCTGTGTCCGGAGCACGGCTTCCCGCCCGCGCGGCGCGTATGCTCGCGCTTTCCCGGCGGGCAGATTAATAGATTTGAATGGAGATTTTGATATATGTTTGACGATTTGAAAGAGAGCATAGCCGCGTATATGGCGCGTGACCCGGCGGCGCGCAGTCCGTGGGAGGTGTTTTTCCTCTATCCGGGGCTGAAAGCAACGCGCAGCCACCGCCGCGCGCACTGGTTTTATGAGCACGACATGAAGTTTATCGCCCGCCTCATCTCGCAGGCGAGCCGCCGCCGCACAGGCATAGAAATCCATCCGGGCGCGAAGATAGGCAAGCGCCTTGTCATCGACCACGGCATGGGCATAGTCATCGGTGAGACGGCGGAGATAGGGAACGACTGCCTTTTGTACCACGGCGTGACGCTCGGCGGCACGGGCAAGGACACCGGCAAGCGCCACCCGACCATCGGCAACAACGTGCTCATCGGCACGGGCGCGAAGGTGCTGGGGCCGTTCAAGGTGGGGGACAACAGCCGTATCGCCGCGAACTCCGTGGTGCTCAGCGAAGTGCCGCAGGACAGCACCGCGGTCGGCATTCCGGCGCGCATAGTGCGCATAGCGGGGCAGAAGGTGGACTATGCCACTGAGGTTGACCAGGTCAGCGTGCGCGACCCGATGGGCGAGGAAATCGCCGCCCTGCGCGAACGCGTGGAGGCGCTGGAGCTCGGCGTCGCCCCGGAGATAGAGAAGTAAGGGGAAGCGCCCTTGGACGCGGTTTGCAGACTGCGGAATGCTTTGAGCGCACAGAGAAGCCGCTTTGCTCTAAAATGCGGGAGGATTTGATATGAGTAAGATAAACGACAGCAGCATTACTATTTACGAGGCAATGATGAACATACAGAATGGTAAGTATGTAATGCCGGCGTTCCAAAGACAGTTTGTCTGGAGCATGGAGCAGATTGAAAAGCTGTGGGATTCCATTCTCCTTGATTATCCTATAGCCACGTTCCTTTTCTGGCACGTGGATGATAACAATGTCAGCTGGGACACTTATTTCTGCAATTTCCTGACCGCGGTAACATTTGACAACAGGAAGCAGGCTGACAGCGTTAACTATGAGCTGACGGACATTGATGCAAGAGTTACGGATACTGCCATCCTCGACGGACAGCAGCGGCTGACGTCGTTATATCTTTCCCTGTTTGGAGAATCCTTTATCAGAGAGAAATACAGCCGGAAAAATACGCTTGGCGGCACTGTGGCCAAACTGCTTATTGAGCTGAACAAAAACAAGCTGGATGTGGATGAAGAGGAATATAACAGCAAAAAATTTGATATCAAATTCAGCGTGAAAGTCGGCCGCTTAAGCCCCACACAGTTTGAACTGAGGAATATCCTGCAGGAAAAATTTCAGAATGAAAGCACAAGGGACAAAGCTATTGAGGACGCAATTGCCAATGTCCCGCCTGACAGCAAGGACTACGCGAGAAATCTGCTGAATAAGCTGTACAAGAAAATTTTTGAGGAAAAGCTTGTCCGATACACCGAAATTTACGATATGAATCAGGACGACGCCCTTGAAATGTTTGTACGCTTCAACAGCGGCGGCAAAGCACTGAAGAAGTCGGAGATTACAATGTCCATTCTTGAGGCGTACTGGCCAAACGCAAAGACCGAGTTTGGCAAGCTGCTGGTGGATTCGTATGCGGGCTTTGGCTCTGACTTCATCATCCGCGCGGCACTGATGCTCTATGGTGACGTTGTGAAATCAAGCATAAGCAGGAGAATTGCGGAGGAGCTGAAAAACAACTGGTCAGAATTCAAAAAAGCTCTGAAAAATCTGGAGAGTGTGTTGAAATCCCTCCGCATTGAGGTGGGGCGCTTTTCAAGCAGCTGGAACGTGCTGCTGCCCGTTCTCTATTACATCTACTATAATCCGGGGAATTATTCCAACAATACGGGCGCAATCCGCGCGTACCTTATGCGGGCTGTCCTTTTCTCGTATTTCCAGTCCGGAACAACGGGCAAGCTGCAGCAGATGAAGAGCAATATTAACAGCTATGATTTTGAAATTACCGTGGATATGCTCAATCAAATAACTGATTTGCGCGTTACCGAGGGGAAAATAGAGGATATTTTGAACGCGGAAAAGGGCAGCCGCGTCGCGGGGGACGCGCTGTATTATCTCAGCCTTGACTGGATGAATAAGAACTTCAAATATGAGCAGGATCATCTGCACCCGTATGACCGGTTTGACGGGGGCAAGCCGCTCACCGTATCAATGGAGGATTGGAAAAGGTGGAGGGGACTGCGCAACAGACTGCCGAATCTCCAGCTGCTTGAGGGCCGCAGCAACGGGAGCAAGAGCGCTATGAGGCTTGCTGATTACTACAACGAAATGAATGACGAGCAGAAAGCGGAATTTAATAAGCAGGCAATTATCCCGCAGGGCGTATCTTTGGAAATAGAAAACTTCGAGGAGTTTTACAACAAACGCAAGGAGCTTCTGGCCGCGAAAATACGGGAATTGCTTGGCTGAGCGGGAAAAACAAAACAGGAGCAGCCGAGTGCGGCCGCTCCTGTTTTGCGTTATATGATATTTTCGCCTTATTCCACGCTTATCATGTAGTAGTATACGGGCTGACCGCCGTTTACCACGCTGACCTCGGCGGCGGGGAAAGCGCCGGTTATGGTGCCCGCGGCCTCGTTCGCGTCGTCCTCCTTGACATCCTCGCCATAGTAGACGGTGATGAACTCAGGGGAGAAGGCGGTGAAAGCCTGGCTGAGCTCGGCAAAGAGCACGCTGAGGTCGGTGTAGTTGCCAATCAGCGCGCCGTCGAGCAGGGCGAGATACTCACCTGCGTGGATAGCGTGTCCGTCAAAGTCGGAGTCGCGCGCGGCGTAGGTCACCATCGCGGTGTGTACGGTTTTCATAGCGTCGAGCATGGTGTCAACTATAAGCTGCTCCTCATCCTCCGGGTTGAAGTTGAGAAGAGAGGTCACGCCCTGCGGCACGGTCTTGCTGGGGATGACAACAACGTGCTTTTCCGTCATTGGTATGCACTGCTCGGCCGCCATGATGATATTCTTGTTGTTGGGGAACACAAAAACGGTGGATGCTGGTGTGCGGTTGACGGCATGGAGTATGTCGTCAGTGGAGGGGTTCATGGTCTGGCCGCCGGTCACTATGCCGTCCGCGCCGAGCTCACGGAAGAGCGCCGCCATGCCCTCACCCGCGCAGACCGCCACAACGCCAAACTCCTTTTCCGGCTCGGCAATCTGCTCCGCGCCCTCAAGCTCGGCCTCGACAGCCTCAAGGTCGTCGGTGCTCTGCGCCTTGCGCCCGGCGACAAGGTCGTCGTGCTGGGTGCGCATGTTCTCTATCTTGGCAAGCTCCAGCGTGCCGTACTTCTGCGCCTCGTTGAGCGCGTCGCCGGGGGTGTTGGTGTGTACGTGAACCTTGAAAGCCTCATCGTCCTCGCCGATGACAAGGCTGTCACCGATGCTGTTGAGATAGGCGCGGAAAGGGTCAAGGTCAAGCCCGCCCCTGCTCTTGCGCACAATGAACACCGTGTCGAAAGCAAAGGTAATCTCCTCGGTGCCGAAAACGTCAAAAGGGGTCTCTTCCGGCACGTTGAGCTCGTTGGGCGCGTCGGTCGACACGACCTCGCCGCGCAGGGAGGCGAGCATGGCGCTGAGAATGACGAGATAGCCCTTGCCGCCCGCGTCGACAACGCCCGCCTTTTTCAGTACGGGGTTGAGGTTTACGGTGTCGGCCAGCGCCTCTTCACCGGCCTTGATGGCGCAGACAAATACGTTCTCTAAGCTTGCCCCGGCCTTTGCTGCCTCTACAGCCGCGCCGGAGGCGAGACGGGAGACGGTGAGAATGGTGCCCTCGGCGGGCTTCATAACGGCCTTGTACGCCGCGTCAACGCCCGCGGCCATAGCCGAGGCGAATTCCACGCCGTCAGCGGTCTCCGAGCCCTTGAGGCCCTTGGAGATGCCGCGGAACAAAAGCGAGAGGATAACGCCGGAGTTTCCGCGCGCGCCGCGAAGCAGGGCGGAGGCCACGCAGTCCGCGGCCTTGTCGACGGAGGTGAACTGGCGCTTGCGCAGTTCGTTGGCGGCGTTATTGAGAGTGAGGCACATGTTGGTGCCGGTGTCCCCATCGGGCACGGGGAAAACGTTGAGTTCGTTGATGGGCTGTATATTTGCATGGAGCGCCGCGTCCGCGCACAGTATCATTTCTTTGAACGCGGCGGCATCAATATGTTCTTTCAAATCTGTCTACCTCCGGAGCTTATCCGATAATTGTATCTATATAAACGTCCACGCTCTTTACAGGAACACCCGTGGACTTGGTGAGCTTGTACTTAACTTCTTTCATAATGCTGCGCGACACGGCGCTGATGTTGACCCCGTGGTCGACGCCGATGTGCAGCTCAAGGGATACGGCGCCGTCAGCGCTCATGTGCGCGACAACACCCTTGGACATGGATTCGCGGCGCAGAAGCTGCCAGGGGCCGCCCTCCTTGCTGCATGTCACCATACCCTTGACGCCGAAACAGCTTGTGGCGGCGTCCCCGGCGAGATTGGTGAACACCTCGTCGCTTATGCTGATTCTGCCGATGCTGTTTTCTATATTCACCATGGTGTATAGCTCCTTTCGGTCAATTTGGGCTTAAGTGTCCATACACTGCGCGCGAGAGCGCAGAGAAAAGAACATATAAAACCGATTATTTATTATAATACAGCCGACAAAAAACCACAAGGCAAAATTGCGGGTTTTTTCCGTGCAATTTCAACAATCTTTTCATTTTTATCATATTGAGCAAAGAATTACTCCAAAACCTTGCCATAAAACCCTAAAATTTATTGCAAGTGCCTGTTTACAATTTGACATATTGATGTTAAAATGAATCTGTCTGTAGAGGCGGCGTAAAGTTGCCTCTGGCTTCTATGCCAGTCAAATTTAATATGGAGATGAATATAGACATGCAGAGATCTTATAAGACTATGGACGGCAACAACGCGGCCGCCCATGTATCCTACGCATTCACTGAAGTCGCAGCTATCTACCCCATCACTCCCTCCAGCCCCATGGCCGACTATGTTGACCAGTGGTCCGCCGCGGGGAGAAAGAACATCTTCGGCACCACCGTTAAGGTGCAGGAGATGCAGGCAGAGTCCGGCGCGGCCGGTGCTGTCCACGGCGCTCTCAATGCGGGTGCTCTGACCACCACCTATACCGCCTCTCAGGGTCTGCTGCTCATGATCCCGAACATGTACAAAATCGCAGGCGAGCTGCTGCCCGGCGTGTTCCATGTTTCCGCCCGTGCGCTTGCCAGCCACACCCTGAACATCTTCGGTGACCATAGTGACGTTATGGCCTGCCGCCAGACCGGTTTTGCCATGCTCGCAGAGTCCAACGTTCAGGAAGTCATGGACCTCAGCCCCGTGGCACACCTTGCCGCTATCAAGAGCCGCGTCCCCTTCCTCAACTTCTTTGACGGCTTCCGCACCTCTCACGAGCTGCAGAAGATTCAGGTCTGGGACTATGAGGACCTCAAGGACATGGTCGATATGGACGCTGTCAAGGCTTTCCGTGAGCGCGCGCTCAACTCTCAGCACCCCACCATGCGCGGTTCCCACGAAAACGGCGATATCTTCTTCCAGAACCGTGTAGCTTCCAACAAGTACTATGACGCGGTTCCGGCAATAGTCGAGGAGTACATGGGCAAGATCAACGAAAAGCTCGGTACTGACTACAAGCTCTTCAACTACTACGGCGCTCCCGACGCTGACCGTGTCATCGTCGCCATGGGCTCCATCTGCGACGTCGCAGAGGAAGTCATCGACTACATGACCGCTCAGGGTGAGAAGGTTGGCCTTGTCAAGGTTCGCCTGTTCCGCCCGTTCTGCCCGGATAAGCTCGTTGAGGCTATCCCCGCAACCGCAAAGAAGATTGCTGTTCTCGACCGCACCAAGGAGCCCGGCGCTCAGGGCGAGCCTCTCTATCTCGACGTTATGACCGCTCTTGCCAACGCCGGCAGAACCGATGTTCAGGTCATCGGCGGCCGTTACGGCCTCGGCTCCAAGGACACTCCTCCCGCCTCCGTGTTCGCTGTCTACAACGAGCTGAAGAAGGATGAGATGAAGCGTCAGTTCACCATCGGCATTGTTGACGACGTGACCAACCTCTCCCTTGAGGAGGGCCCCGCACCCAGCACCTCCGTCCCCGGCACCATCGAGTGCAAGTTCTGGGGTCTCGGCGGCGACGGCACTGTCGGCGCCAACAAGAACTCCATCAAGATTATCGGCGACCATACCGATAAGTTTGTTCAGGCCTACTTCCAGTACGACTCCAAAAAGACCGGCGGCGTCACTATCAGCCACCTGCGCTTCGGCGACAAGCCCATCAAGAGCCCGTACTACATCAATAAGGCTGACTTCGTGGCCTGCCATGTTCCCTCCTACATCACCAAGCACTTCCCCATCGTGCGTGATGTTAAGCCCGGCGGCGTGTTCCTCGTGAACTGCCAGTGGGATTTCGCGGAGCTTGAGCATCACCTCGACGCCGCCTCCAAGCGCTACATCGCAAACAACAACATCCAGCTTTACATGATAAACGCCATTGACCTTGCCAAGCAGATTGGCATGGGCAAGCGCACCAACACCATCCTCCAGTCCGCGTTCTTCTCTCTGGCAAAGGTCATGCCTCAGGAGAACGCCATCCAGTACATGAAGGACGCCGCCCTGCACTCCTACCTCAAGAAAGGTCAGGACATCGTCGACATGAACTATGCGGCCATCGACGCCGGCGCCACCGCTTACGTCAAGGTTGATGTTCCTGAGAGCTGGAAAACCGCTGAGGACGAGGTTGAGGCCGTTGAAGAGACCGGCCGTCCCAAGACCGTGAAGATGGTTCGCTCCATCCTTGACCCCATCGACAAGATGGACGGCGACTCCCTGCCTGTCTCCACCTTTGTTGACCATGCTGACGGCACCTTCGAGCTGGGCGCGTCCGCTTACGAGAAGCGCGGTATCTCCGTCTCCGTCCCCAAGTGGGATGCCGAGAAGTGCGTGCAGTGCAACCAGTGCGCGTTCGTCTGCCCGCATGCTACCATCCGTCCCTTCGCGCTCACCGCTGAAGAGGCCGCTGCCGCTCCCGCGCAGACCAAGATGGCTGACATCAAGGCCGGCAAGGGCAAGGGCGAGTACAAGTTCGCCATGGCCGTCTCTCCGCTTGACTGTATGGGCTGCGGCGTCTGCGTCGGCCAGTGCGGCGTTCACGCCATCGAGATGGTTCCCATGGAGAGCCAGCTTGCCGAGCAGGAAGTGTTCGACTACATGGTCTCCAAGGTCTCCGAGAAGAAGGATATGTTCGTCGCGGACAACGTCAAGTTCAGCCAGTTCGCACAGCCCTACCTTGAGTTCTCCGGCTCCTGCGCAGGCTGC
This sequence comes from uncultured Eubacteriales bacterium, assembly GCA_958427375.1. GTDB lineage: Bacteria > Bacillota > Clostridia > Oscillospirales > Oscillospiraceae > Limivicinus. The sequence continues at coordinate 1,327 of CAUABY010000066.1, read as the reverse complement.
GCCGAGACCAGCTATGCCCGCCTCGTAACTCAGCTCTTCGGCGATCATATGATTATCTCCAACGCCACCGGCTGTTCCTCCATCTGGGGCGGCCCGGCAGCAACTTCCCCCTACACCGTCAACAAGGAAGGCCACGGCCCCGCATGGGCAAACAGCCTCTTCGAGGATAACGCGGAGCACGGTCTCGGCGTGTACCTCGGCCAGAAGAAGATTCGTGACGACGTCAAGGGCGAGGTCGAGTACATCGCGGCCAATGCCAAGAACGACGATATCAAGGCCGCCGCTCAGGCTTACCTTGACACCTACAATGACGGCAACGCCAATCAGGAGCCCACAAAGCGCCTTATCGCTCTGCTTGAGGCTAAGGATACCCACTGCGAGCACTGCCAGGCAGTCCTCGACAAGAAGGATTACCTCAACAAGAAGTCCGTCTGGATATTCGGCGGCGACGGCTGGGCCTTCGATATAGGCTTCGGCGGTGTCGACCATGTCCTTGCTTCCGGTGAGGATGTCAATATCTTCGTGTTCAACACCGAGGTTTACTCCAACACCGGCGGACAGGCCTCCAAGGCTTCCAACATCGGCCAGGTTGCACAGTTCGCGGCCGCCGGTAAGGAAATCAAGTCCAAGTCCCTTGCTGAGATAGCCATGACCTATGGTTATGTCTATGTTGCACAGGTTGCAATGGGCGCAAACAAGGTTCAGACCCTCAAGGCAATCGCGGAGGCCGAGGCTTACCACGGCCCGTCCATCATCATCGGCTATGCTCCCTGCGAGATGCACAGCATCAAGGGCGGCATGGAGAACTGCCAGAAAGAAATGGACAAGGCTGTTAAGTGCGGCTACTGGAACCTCTTCCGCTTCAACCCCGAAGCCGAGAAGCCTTTCACGCTCGACAGCAAGGAGCCGGCCGGCGGCTATCAGGAGTTCCTGATGAACGAGGCCCGCTACAGCCGTCTGACCCGCGAGTTCCCCGACAGAGCAACCACCCTCTTCGAGGAGTCCGAGGCCAACGCCAAGGCACGCTACGAGCACCTGATGAAGCTCAAAGCCCTGTACGAATAATCTATAAAGCAATGTTATTGAAGGGAAAGCCCCGCCGGGCTTTCCCTTCTGTTATGTTTTAAAAAGTAACCGGCACCTGTTATTCATGGCAGGTGCCGGTTGTAGTTTTTAAATTACATCTTCCGCTGATTTAGCGCGGCAATCACACCGGGCAGCGCAGAACCGCGGTCATCGGGGCGGTGGCGGGGGCAATCTCCAGCGTGTTTGTGTCAAAATAACGCACATTCTCTGACAGCGACAGGAATTCCTCCGCCGTTGCAAT
>CAUABY010000065.1 GCA_958427375.1 uncultured Eubacteriales bacterium | reverse complement strand
CGACTGCTCCGCTATTGAGCTGATGGGCGTGAAAACCCATACCGTTCCCGGCGACGAGGACAATATAAAGCTTACTACCCCGCGCGATATGCGCGTTGCAAGCCTTATCTTGCAGGATAGGGGGGATTATCTTGAGGATAGGGCACGGGTATGATGTTCACCGCCTTGTCGAGGGGCGCAGGCTCATCCTCGGAGGCGTTGAAATCCCCTATGAAAAAGGTCTGCTCGGCCATTCTGACGCCGATGTTCTGACCCATGCACTGATGGATTCACTGCTCGGTGCGGCCGCACTCGGCGATATCGGCAAGCTTTTTCCTGATAATGACGACGCTTTTCTCGGCGCAGACAGCATTGAGCTTTTAAAGCGCGTGACGGAGCTTATCAAAGCTCACGGCTGCAAGGTTTCAAATGTTGACTGCACCATAATCGCCCAGCGCCCCAAGCTCGCCCCGCACATCCCACAGATGCGCAAGATTATCTCCAGCGCAATGGGCATAGATATCTCCCGTGTAAGTGTAAAGGCGACAACGGAGGAGGGCCTTGGTTTCACAGGCGAAGGCTTGGGCATAGCCGCGCACGCGGTTTCGCTTCTTGAAGAAGCTTAAATTCTATTTTGGGCATATCGCAATAACACCACGCACCACCACGGCATAAGATGTAATGTATCTGTGCTGATGGAAAGTGCGATGATATAGGCTTCCACTTGGCATTGACGCCACGGTGGGAGCTTTTTCTAATGGTGATAATTTATGACTCAATATCTGATTATGTGCAGGTCGCTGACCTATGCACAGCGCGCACAAAAGATATTGGAGCGCGCCGGTTTTTCCTCCGGGATAGTAAAAGCGCCGCAGGGTCTCAACACCAGCGGCTGTGGTTACGCCGTCAGCATATACCGGCGTGCGGACGAGGCAATCTCACTTTTAAAAGCAAACAAACTTCTCAGCGGCAAGGTGTTCCGCCGTGCGGAAAACGGTGATTATGTTGAGGTGCGGCTATGATTTATCTTGACAGCGCCGCAACAAGTCTGATAAAACCGCCCTCGGTTGAGCGCGCCGTGCTTGGTGCAATGCGTAGCATGGCAAGCCCCGGACGCGGCGCACACGCTCCGGCAATCCGCGCCGCCCAGACGGTGTATGACTGCCGTGAGGCTGCCGCGGAGCTATTCAACATGGATGACTGCACCAAGGTTGTTTTCACGATGAACGCCACTCACGCGCTCAATATCGCAGTCAAGTCGCTTGCACGGAAGGGGAGCCGCGTGGTGGTCTCAGGCTTTGAACACAACTCGGTCACGCGTCCGCTCAATGAGCTCGGCGCAGATATCCGAGTCGCCGGCACAAGGCTTTTTGATACGGACGCGGTGCTGAGCGACTTTGACGAGAAGATAAAAGGCGCTGACCTTGTGGTGTGTACACACGTCTCAAACGTTTTTGGCTTTGTGTTGCCGGTATACGAGATAGGAGAGTTGTGCCGCAAGTGCTCCGTGCCCTTTATTGTGGACGCGTCGCAGTCTGCCGGTATATTGGATGTGGACTTTCAGCGCCTTGGCGCTGAGTTTGTGGCAATGCCCGGACATAAGGCGCTGTTCGGCCCTCAGGGTACCGGGCTTCTCCTCTGCCGCGGTGACGCGGTACCGCTGATATCCGGTGGCACCGGCTCAGACAGCATAATGCAGTCAATGCCGGAATATCTGCCTGAGCGCTTGGAGGCTGGCACGCATAATGTCTGCGGCATTGCCGGGCTAAAAGCGGGAATCGAATATATAAAAAAAACTGGGCGCGAGAATATTCACAGGCACGAAAATTCCCTGCTCAGGCAGATGATAAGAGAGCTTCAAGGTGAAGCTTCACTCAGGCTGTTTACGGGAGACAGCTGTCAGTGCGGTGTGCTCTCAGTTTGCTCTGACAAAATAAACTGCGAGGACTTTGCTGCCCAGCTTGGTCAGCGCGGCATATGCACACGCGCCGGTCTGCACTGCGCCCCCTATGCCCACCGCAGTGCCGGTACAATTTCAAGCGGCACTCTGCGCCTGAGCTTTTCACCTTTTGTAACACAAGCTCAGGTGCATGCAGCGGCGCAAAATATAAAACAAATTATAAATAAACATTAACCATATTGCGTTTTTTTGCTCTGGGGTTTATAATATGTTACTAAAGAAAATGGATAATTGTGCATATCTCGATTTGACAAAGGAAAAAATCTATGGAAGTTATCGGAAGTGCCATTGAAAAGGCAACTAAATATATGATGACGATGACCGCTTCAGACTTCATCGACATTTTGATAGTTGCCTATCTTTTATATAAAGCCGCTTGGTTTGTAAGAAAGACAAATTCATATAACCTCGCAAAGGGCATTCTTTTAATATTCATCGCCCTCTGGATTTCAGACGTGGCAGATTTGATGATGATAAACTATGTTCTGCGCAAAGCCGCCGAGCTCGGTTTGATAGCGCTACTCATTCTTTTCCAGCCGGAACTTAGAAATCTGCTCGCGCGGATGGGGCGCACTTTCTCTAACGGCAGGGCGCACAGCAGCTCTGTTCTGGAAAACGCCATCTCGGAGACTGTTGCCGCAGTGGAGAGCATGTCAGCCTCCAAAACCGGCGCACTTATTATTATCGAGCGCGCGGTAGACGTTACAACGCTCCTTAAAAGCCGCGGCACCGTCATAAACGCTAATGTTACGGCGGAGCTTATAAAAAATATATTCTTCAACAAAGCGCCGCTGCATGATGGTGCGCTCATCATCCGCAATTGCAGGCTTGTCGAGGCAGGCGCCGTGCTCCCGCTGACAGAGCGCAGCAATTTAAGTGCCGAGCTTGGCACACGCCACAGGGCGGGCATCGGCGTGAGTGAGAATTCGGACGCAGTCGTCATCATAGTCTCTGAGGAGACCGGCGCTATCTCCGTCGCTATGGACGGAATGTTAAAGCGCCACCTCACACCGGAGACTCTCAATGTCATTTTGCATCAGGAGCTTATCGAGCCTGAGGATGACAAGGAAAAGCGTGGGATTCTCGGTAATTTGAATTGGAAAAACATAAAGAAAGTCTTGCGTATTCTTGATAACAGCGAAAATGAAGAGGACAAGCACAATGAAAAAACTCTATAACAGCCGCGCGTTTTGGATGATTGTATCCCTGCTTGTCTCGCTCGCTATATGGGTGTATGTGACAAGCATGCAGTCAGACCAGTTCAGGCAGACCTTTCACAATGTACAGGTAGAGCTTGTGGGGGAGGAGTCCCTGCGCGACACAAAAAACATGGTCATCACTGACTTAGATACCTCGAATGTCACTGTAACCATCATCGGTCCACGGCGTATAGTCGCCGGGCTGAGCGATGACGATTTGAAAGCCTGCGTTGATGTGAGCAAGCTCTCACGCTCGGCATACACCACCCAGCAGTATTATGTCTCTTACCCAGACGGCACGGATACCACAAATATTGACGATACCAGCCGTTCTCCCAACACGGTGAGCTTTATGGTCTCGCCGCTCAACAGCAAAACCATTCAGGTTCGCGGCAGCTTTGACGGCTCTCTTGCGGAGGGCTACACCGCTGAAACGCCGGTGTTCGAGCCGTCGACCATCACAGTTTCCGGCGCTGATGCGAACTTGAGAGATATCTCATACGCGTGGGTCAGCTTCGGCAAGGAAGATGTCGACAGCACCTATAAGGTTGAGACCGGCTTTACCTTGATGAATGACAGCGGCGAGGCCTGCTCAACCGTCGGTCTGACCTTCTCTGAGGACGTTATAACGGCAACTCTGCCGCTGCTTCTGGTGAAAGAAGTTCCGCTTTCGGTGGATATTATCGACGGTGCCGGTGCGACCAAGGCCAACACCAAGATTAAAATTGAGCCTGAGAGCGTCACTCTTGCCGGCGATTCGGCAGTTTTGACCGGGATGAACAAGATAGTGCTCTCAACTATTGATTTGAGAGACTTTGCGGTCACCACGAGTGAGACCTATACCATCCCCATTGACAATGAAATGCGCAATCTCACCGGCGCGACGGAGGCCAATGTCACGGTTGAAATAGTCGGCCTTGAGACGAGAACCTACAGGGTCAGAAATATATCCTGCACAAATGTCACTGACGGCTATGAGGCGGACATTATTTCCGAGTCTATTGACGTTGTTATCCGCGGCACACCTGAGCAGCTCGACCAGCTCAAGGCGGAAAACATCCGCGCCGTGGCGGATTTGACGGACTACAAGGAGTCAACCGGCCAGTACATGCCAAACGTCAAAATTGTAATCGACGGCGTCACGGATGTCGGCGCAATTGGACAAAACACAATTTCAATTGAGATAAGAAAGGCTTGACAAAGACATGACAAACGAAGGAATCGTAACCAAGCTTCTCCCGCACGGAATGGCGGAGGTGGCCGTAACACGCGCCAGTGCATGCGGCAGCAGCTGCTCAAGCTGTGAAACCTGCATGTACGCAAATGAGGTCAAGGCCGCCGCCAAAAACCTTGTCAGCGCAAAGCCCGGCCAAAAGGTCGTTATTGAGACAAAAAGCTCCGTTGTATTCGGCGCGGCAATGCTCGTGTATGTTATGCCGCTTATACTCTTTATAATCGGCTATGCCATTGCGTACTCGCTCGGCGCGTCCGAGGGACTTTGTGTCGGCATAAGCTTCTTGACCTTGCTTGTCAGCGGAGCTGTGCTTATAACATATCAGCGCAAGCGCAAGAACAAAAAAATAGATTATAATATAGTTGAAATTTGCGAGGAATAACAACATGATAAAAAGCATGACCGGTTACGGCAGCGCCAAAGGGCAGGCCGAAGGTCTTGAAATAACAGTTGAGCTGAAAAGCGTAAATAACCGGTATCTTGATACATCTGTCAGGCTCCCGCGCAGCTTCCTCTTTGCGGAAGATACGGTCAAATCCGCCGTGCAGGCGCACATCAGCCGCGGTAAGGTGGACGTTTTCGTCTCGGTTGACTCATCCGCGGCGGATGACATGGTAATAAAGGTCAACGAGCCGCTTTTGAAAAGCTATGTTGAGGCAATACGCCATATTTCCGAGGAATACTCGCTTGTAAACGACATGACCGCGCTCAACGTCAGCCGTTTTCCCGATGTGCTCTCCGTTGAGAAAAAGGATCTTGACGCGGACGCGATTGCCGCGGCCATCAGCTCCATCACCGAAAAAGCGCTCGTCGATTTTGACGCGATGCGCCTTAGAGAAGGTGAAAAGCTGAGAGACGATGTCCTCAGCCGTCTTGACACTATTGACGCGCTTGTGCGCACGGTTGAGGAGGAAGCACCCAAGACTGTTGCTGAGTACCGCGCCCGTCTTGAGCAAAAGATGGCTGAGGTTCTCGGTACGGCAGGTATTGATGAGTCACGCATTCTCGCAGAAGCCGCCGTCTTTGCCGACCATATTGCAGTTGACGAGGAGACTGTGCGTCTGCGCAGTCATATGGCGCAGCTTAAGACTATGATTAACGGCAGCTCACCGACAGGCAGGAAGATAGATTTTCTCATTCAGGAGTTTAACCGCGAGGCCAACACCATCGGCTCAAAGTGCCAGAACTCCGATATTGCTCACGTCATCGTCGACCTCAAGTCTGAGATTGAAAAGATACGCGAGCAAATCCAGAACATCGAATAAGGCAGAGCGCATATGAAATTAGTCGGAATAGGCTTTGGCAACTTAGTTTCGGCCGAGCGCATTATTTCAATTGTCAGCCCAGAATCAGCGCCGATAAAGCGTATGATACAGGATGTGCGCGAGAAAGGGCTTTTGATTGACGCGTCCTTTGGCAGGAGTACACGCTCCGTCATTGTGATGGACAGCGGCAATGTTATTCTGTCCGCGTTGCAGCCAGAGGTTCTGGCTGTGAGAATTGACGATAAAATAAATGAGGAGGATATAATGGAAAATGGATAAGAAAGGTAAGCTTTTTGTTATCTCAGGTCCCTCTGGTGCCGGAAAAGGCACTGTTTTGTTCAAGGCAATCGAAGGCCGCAGCGATGTATGCTTCTCAATTTCAGTCACTACCCGCAAGCCCAGACCCTATGAGACGGACGGCAAGGAGTATTTCTTTGTAGACCTTGACCGTTTTAAAGAAATGGTGGAAAACGACGAGCTTTTGGAGCATGCCGAGTACGTTGCCAACAACTATGGCACACCGCGCAAGTATGTTGAGGACAAGCTTAACGCCGGTATAGATGTTATACTTGAAGTTGAGCTTCAGGGCGCACGTCAGGTCAATGAGAAAATGCCTGAAGCCGTTAAAATCTTTATCATTCCGCCCACGATGGCGGAGCTCAAGCGCCGCCTTGAAAACCGCGGAACCGATACCGCCCGCGCGATTGAGGCCCGGCTTTTCCGCGCCCGTCAGGAGTATGCCGAGGCTGACTTCTATGACTATATCATCGTAAACGATAACGCCGATCTTGCCGCCGCGCAGATGTCCGCCATCATGACCGCGGAGCATTGCAGAGCCGCGGACAGGGCCGAGCTTCTCAGCAACCACGACTAATCATATTAATTTCAATAAAACTGTATAGGCAGAAGAATGGAGAACAAATACTATGATGCTTTATCCCCCCGTTTCCGAACTTGTTGATAAAACCGGCAGCCGCTATCAGCTTGTTAACCTCGTCGCAAGAGAGGCGCGCAAGGTTGCCGCAGAAGCCGAAGAAAAACAGCTTTCTCTTGACAAGAAGCCTGTTTCCGTCGCAATTGACGAGGTTTACACCGGCAAGCTCACAATAAAGTGATCTGAAAGCGGGGTGTATACACTCCGCTTTAGCTTACAGCGCATTAAGGAGGTGGCAAGCCGCTTATGAAAGTTGCAAAAATCGCGGTTTCCGCCGCCTCATATTGGTTTGACCGCCCTTATGACTATGTTGTCCCGGAGGATTGGGACGAGCGCCTTTTCCCCGGTATGCGCGTGTTTGTTCCCTTTGCTAAGGGCAACCGCCGCACTGAGGGCATAGTCCTCGCAATAGCCGATAAGAGCAAGTATAAAAAGCTCAAGTATATTCTGTCCGTAATAGACGAGACGCCTGTTTTGAGTCCAACACATGTCAAGCTTGCGCTTTTCATGCGTGAGCGCTTTTTCTGCACGGTTTATGAGGCCGCGAAAGCTATGCTTCCCGCCGGGCTCTGGCTTGACGATAACGGGAAGTCCAAGGTACACGATAAGACCATTGAAATGGCGCGGCTGATGATACCGGCTGAGGAGGCGGCCAATATAGCTGAAACCAAGCGCCGCCGCTCACCGGCTCAGGCAGCTATACTTGATTTGCTCTGCTCATTTGAAGCACTGCCAAGCGCTGACCTGCTCCGTCATGCCGGGGCAAAAAGGCCGTCATTAAAAGCACTTACCAAGCTTGAATATGTTGAGTTATATAGGCGCGAGGTCTACCGTAGGCCGGAGGTTTATACCGATGAGATTGTACCTGTGCCAACCTTGAATGCCGAGCAGTTAAAGGCCTTTGAGGGCTTAGACAAGCTTGCCTGCTCTAATACCCCCTGTGCCGCGCTTTTGCACGGCGTGACGGGAAGCGGCAAGACAAGCGTATATATCCGTCTTATTGAGCGCAGGCTTACCGAGGGGCGCTCTGCGATTTTGCTCGTGCCCGAAATAGCGCTCACCCCGCAGATGCTGCAGACATTCTCCTCCCACTTTGGCGATGAGATTGCGGTGCTGCACAGTAGTCTTTCCCCCGGCGGGCGTTATGACGAGTGGAAGCGCATAAGACAGGGCAAGGCGCATGTTGTTATCGGCACGCGAAGCGCGGTCTTTGCTCCTGTTGAAAACCTGGGTCTCCTTATCATTGACGAGGAGCAGGAGGAGACCTATCAATCCGAAAACAATCCCCGCTATGACGCGCGTGATGTGGCACAGTTTCTCTGCACCAAAGCGGAGTGCCTGCTGCTTTTAGGCTCGGCCACGCCGGACACCGTAAGCAGGTATAATGCTGAAATCGGCAAATACCACTACTTCCGCTTAAACTCACGCTATAATGACATGGCGCTGCCAACTGTGCGTATTGTTGATATGAAGCGCGAGCTGCGCCGCGGCAACAGCGGCAATATAAGCTCATTTCTCCGTGATGAGCTGACCGAGAATATCGAGCGCGGCGAGCAGAGCATACTTTTTCTAAACCGCCGCGGCACATATAAGCTTGTCAGCTGCACAGACTGCGGCTACACATATAAATGCCAAAATTGCAGTGTGTCAATGACCTATCACAGCAGCAACAATCGCCTGGTCTGCCATTACTGCGGCTTTTCCCTGCGCCTTGATGAGACCTGCCCTGACTGCGGCGGCGCTTTGACCTTTATCGGCGCGGGCACCCAGCTTGTGGTTGAGGAGCTAAATGAGCTCTTCCCAGATACCGCGGTCTTGCGTATGGACACTGATTCGGTCGCCCCTGTCGGCTCGCATGAGCAGCTTTTTGACCGCTTTAAGCGCGAGAAAATCCCCATAATGGTCGGCACACAGATGGTTACAAAGGGGCTCAACTTTGAAAATGTGACACTCGTTGGCGTCATATCCGCTGACCAGAGCCTGAACGCGGGTAATTACCGCGCGGCTGAGCGCACCTTCTCTCTGCTCACTCAGGTTATTGGCCGAAGCGGGCGCGGCTCAAAACCCGGCCGCGCCATTATCCAGACATTTTCGCCCCAGAATGAGACGATTATGCAGGCGGCCGAGCAGGACTATGATAGCTTCTATCAATCGGAAATAGAGCTGAGGCGGCTGCACAATACACCGCCCTTTACGAAAATTTTCTCTGTCACCGTCTCCGGTCAGGTTGAGGAAAAGGTTTTTCACGTCTGCCTTTATGTCCACAGCTATTTCACTGAAATGCTCAAAAACCGCAGTGACTGCCTAATCTATGGCCCGACCCCACTGCCGGTTGTGAAGCTTAACAACCGCTATCGGTACAGAGTTAATCTTAACTGCGTGTCCGATAAGGAGATACGCGGCTATATCTCACGAATAATAACAGAATGCAACACAGATAAACGCTTTAAGGACGTTTCCGTATATGCGGAATGCGACCCGGCGGAATAATCGAGAGGAAGAGGAACTAATTATGGCACTTAGAAAAATACTGTTGGAACATGATCCCGCACTCTATAAAAAGAGCCGCCCGGTTACTGATTTTAATGCCCGCCTCGCCCAGCTTTTGGACGATATGCGCGAAACGCTGATTCAGTCAAACGGCGTTGGCCTCGCTGCGCCGCAGGTGGGTGTGCTTCGCCGCGCCGTCATCGTACTTGAGACGAACGTGCCGGAGGGCGAGAAGGAGTATTTCATTGAGCTTATTAACCCTGAAATTCTTGAAGTCAGCGGCAGTCAGCGCGGTGCTGAGGGCTGTTTGAGTGTGCCCGGTGAGTACGGCCTTGTAGAGCGCCCGTCCCATATTAAAGTTCGTGCGCAGAACAGAAATGGCGAATGGTTTGAAGTTGAGGGTGACGGTCTCACCGCGCGTTGCTTCTGCCACGAGATAGACCATCTTGAGGGCATCCTTTTCACCTC
>CAUABY010000064.1 GCA_958427375.1 uncultured Eubacteriales bacterium | reverse complement strand
AAGAGATAGAGGCCGAGCGGCAGATCTGAAACCGAACTGTGACCGTAGCTGTCAGTTTCCGGAATAGCTATACCGCCGTTTTCACGGACGTAAACTTCGAGAGCGTTTTTGACTGAGGTCGCGTTGTTTGTAAGCGCGTTTTTCAAACCGTCAATCAGCACGTCCGACTGATACGCATACACATCGCCATTGTCCGCCGCAGCGTATCTATCGTCAATGCTCAAACCGAGTGCGGAAAGGAACTTGTCAGTGTTGCCGTTATGCTCGATACCATAGAGCACCTGAACGTTGTTGGTGTTGTTGTCCACATCTGTGTAAGCGCAGATGTCCGCAATCTTGAGATAGCTGAACTCAACACTCTTTATGGCGTAGCCGTAGGCTTCGCCGTTGCCGGTGAGCTGGCTCACTATCTGCGTGTTGCCAAGTATAGATTCAACACCGTACTCATCACGGACTCCGGTTGAGACATAGGAGCTATTCCAGACGCCGTCTTTCTCGGCAGAGGTGAGGTCGTATTTATATATGTCGACGGATCCTGTGCGTGAGTAGTCTATAGTGGGCGGAGTTTCATCCGTCAGCGCGCTTGCGTATATGGGAAAGCATAGAATTGCTGCAAGAGAGAGTATGAGCGCGAGGAGTTTTCTGAGTTTAATCATGCGAGTTTTTCTCCTTTTTTGAAAAAATTAAAAATCCCCGTCTAGCCATGTGATGGCTGGACGGGGAAAGACCCTTATTCAATATGCTTTTGTATCCAGTCCAATAGACCATCTGCATCCAGTTCACCAGCGGCAACAGAAAGAATAGTGGCAATCAAGTCTTCATCCTCATAGGAAAGGGTTATGTTGTTAATCTCGAGAAGTACCAGCATTGCATGAGTGCCAATTCTTTTGTTTCCGTCAATGAATGGATGATTCTGTATCAAGCCGAAACCTAGACGAGTTGCTTTTTCGATTACGGTTGGGTATAAATCCTGATCGGCAAAGGTCTGGAATGGGGCATTGAGTGCAGAGTCCAGAAGTCCGTCGTCACGGATACCGTCTAATCCACCTGATTCAGATAGCAGAGCGGAATGAAGAAAAATAATTTGTCGCTTGCTTAATATTCTCATTTGGCGAGTTCCTCGTAAACATATTTATTCCGCCGCATCAACTTGTTGGATGCGGCGAGAACATCCTCATCAGAGGCAGCTTGGATTGAATCCGCCTGATTAAATTCATAGATAATATAACGAGGAGCGTTATTTTTCATGATAACAGCCGAGCCGTATTGATCGACAAGCCGGGCGACTTTGGAAAAGTTCTGGTTTGCAAGGGAAATTGGGACAATAGTGTTTGTGTCGATGTTCATGGTATCGACCTCCTTTCAACTATAGTATACACAAATATTAGGATGAAATCAACCTAATATTTGTTCTGCCTATCTGCTTTGAGTATATGAGCTTTTTTCATGCCCAAGGGGAGGTGATTCAAGCATGGCAGCAAGGATTCAAGGTATTATTTCCACAGGAGAGTATGAGCGCGAGGAGTTTTCTGAGTTTAATCATGCGAGTTTTTCTCCTTTTTCTTTTCAAAAGATTTCATGTCTTGTGTTATTGTGAGTGCATACAATATAGCTCCGAGAATACAGAGAACTATGGGAATGTACATAAAGCCGTTGCCGCCGGTGTTCGGCAAGCGGTACATAGCACCGTTGACTGCCGTGACATAGAGGGTATAGCAGTAGTTCTCACCATCTATGAGCTCACAGTCATCGGAAGAGAAAGACTTGTCCACCTTTACGGGAATCGTACCGGTGTACAACGGCTCAGCCAGTAAAGTACAGCCGTCAGATGCTCTGGTTTCCGTGAGCCTATATATAATAGAAAGGTCTGCTTTGAGACCGGAAAATGTGGCAGTGCCCGCGCTGTTTACTGTAAGACGACCGTTATTCAGTACGGAGCTTGTACATCCTCCGACTTCAATGTCCTCACCCGTGCGGTTGAAGACCGGCTGCCATGTTGCCCCGCCATCTATGGAATATTCGAGCAGGTATTCAGCGCCCATTAAAATGTTGCCGCCAGAGCTTTTCTTAGTAACGGTAATACTCCCGTCCCGTTCTAGCGGGATAGCTGCGTTATCCACCGTGACGGTAATGGTTTTGCCGTGCTCCGTGATGTCTAATGGGTACATGGTATCATCCAGCGCATACCCAGGTGGCGCTTCATACTCCTGATACGTGTAGCTGCCCTTTTTCAGATTTTCAAAGGTAATCTGCCCGTTCTCGTCGGTGCAGCCCTCGCCGACAATATTTTCGGCAGAATCATAAAGACGAAATCCTGCGCCGCTGAGAGGCGCACCTGTCTCGCCGTCCTGCTTGACTATAACGAGCTTTGCGCGGAAGCGGCTGTTTGTCATGGTCACTTCAACGGTTTCTCCACTTGTAGCCAGTGTTACAGAATACCTTGTGTTGTCCAGAACATAATCTTCAAGCGTGTTCATTTCCTCATAGAAATAATCTCCGAGAGGCAGATCAGTGAAGTACACATAGCCGCCCTCATCGGTTGTGCCATAGGAAATGAGTTCACCGGACGAGTTGTAGAGCGCGAATGTAACGCCCGGCATGGCGAGGCCGGTGTCAGCGTCAAGCTTGCGTATCGTCAGCCCGGCGGTTTTGGGAAGTTCCGGCTCTGGCGTTATGAGCTCAATGCTCGCAGTGGCGGCGTCGCTCTCTATGTCATAGGTGTAGGCGAGTATTCGCTGTTCGCCCCAGTTAGAGGGATTGAAAAACACAAGGCTTGCATCCGTCTTGTTATCTCTGCCGACCGCGCTTAAAGTGAAGGCGCTGCTCCCATAGATTTTGGGTATGCGTATTGTGAGCACATCACCGTGATTGCAGGTATAGCCTGCAACCTCCGCATCAGAGGGTAAGCCGCTTGTGTCGAGCGAATAGCCGCCGGAGCAGTTTTCAAGGCTGACGGTCGTTGTACCGACAAAATAATCGCCATCCTCCGTGAGCGTGATTGGAGAAAAACTTACCGAGTGGCCAAGCGTCACCTGATAGCGGGCATTGGCCAAAAGATATAAGCACCACTGAAAAAGATATTCATACCCCGAAGCACCACGGAAAAACTGACTGTATTGCTGTAAATTCATCCACGCAGGAACACCCTCAGCGCCCCGTTCGGCAAGCCAGAAGCGGATGGCATTGGCTGTGGCATACCGCGCTTCATCGTCAGGAAAGCCGCCGGTATCGTTAGGATAGCCATGTTCAAGAATTGCCTGCAAACCCCTTATAGTGACCTCGTCATAATACTGCCAGCCGCTTGTGGACGAGTAACCGCTGTTATTCGGCGAATTATAATTGGTTTGCAGGCAATAGGCGACCTGCCCGGTCTCGTTGATGTAATGCATGGGCGTACCCAAGGCCGTCCACACGCCTTTGCTGGAAAAGGTCTGAAAATATGATGCAGACGGATATGTGCCGACCGTAACCCAATCCGCAAAGGATGAGATTGGGAGAATGGCTAAAAGGACGAGAAATATACAGAGAAAAGCTAATATGCGCGTGGGCTTTGTAATAGTGATATTTAACACCTCCGATTTTTTAACGCTATTTGCTTGAGCCTTTTCCGTTGCCGTTTGCCTAACGGGGGAGTGCGGTATGCGCCGCGATTTTTCTTCCTGCGCATATGCTCACAGCTCAAAACACGAAAATGCTGTTTCATCGTCGGCCATATCCGGCATGACAGTCAGCGCGCCGTCTACAATGCCAAGCAGCTCCGGCTGGGCAAAAAGCTGACTATATTTCTCAATGTACTCCTGCGGAAGCGATGTGAAATTGTCCTCGCCGAGACCGACGACCACAAAGTTGCCCATGATGAAGTCGTACAATTCTCCATTCTCGTCCCGCAGGCCGCGATTGAACGGGAGCTGATCTATTTTCCCAGTCTCATTACAGATAATTGCAACAGGGTCAACACTGCTGGGGTAAGTTGCTTCTATGTAACCGCCGACCTCCTGCTGCAAGGAACTTAATCCCGAAGCTATTTCTTTTGGGTATGGCGGTTTGCCCGGCTCTACCATGAGCACGGTTATTTGGTCGTTATTCATTTACTCCTCCTGAAATTGCAGCAGCCGGTGAAGTACACCGGCTGCTTGATTCTAAATGTTCAATCAAGTGAGCGTTATCTCCTCATCAGATGTTTCTTCGAGGTACTCATCAATGTCTATACCCCATAAGGAGCAGGCAAGCTCAATGGCTTCACGTCCGGAGTCGGGAAAGTATTCTTCTACGCGTTCACCATTTGCGTAAGTATATCTTCCGCAGTTAACGCCTATATCCTCGTCTGCCCATTCGTGCTCAAATTCCACGTCAGAATATGTATCCGCCAGCTTTTCGAGGATGGGGTGCGGCGCAGACCAAGCGGTTTCAAAGAGCAATCTCGCATAATTCTCTTCAAGAAAGTCCATGTTGCAGCAATAAGCGTTCCACTTTGTGCCCCAATTGCTTACTCTCCAAGAATACCAAGTCGCCGCGCCGTACTCCCGCAGATTATTCCACGCGGTTTTGCCAAGCTCCCAATCTTCACGGGGTATATTCCGCAGTTTGATAAAAGTCTCTTCGCTCTGGCGCGGAATATCTGAAATCTTGTCCATATTCATAGTACCGCCAAGGGTGAATACCTCAATAAAATCCTTGTATAGCTTCAAAGCGCTGCTTGTCCTGCTACCGGCGGAAATGTTTAAGCTCTCAGGCACAGGTATGACTTTGTTAAAATCCAGAGAACCCAAGCCAGACGCATCATCTTTGACTGAATCGAGCAGCTCTTGAATCCGCTCCGGCTCACCATGCAGCGTGATGAGGTTAATTACGTTGTTTGGAATTATATCTCCTCCGTTTCAAATTTATTTGTTTTTGAATTTTGACTAGTACTAAGCTTTGATTAAAAATCTTCATTTTTAATCACCTGTATTTGACACTACTCCCCCAGGCAGGGCGGCTACGGAACCGCAGTTGGCGCTGCGCACGGGAATTTCACCCCTCCGAGGATCTCTCCGAGCTGCCCCCATTGCGTGAAGCTGTGGCTGGACAGGAGTACCTGCGTGAATGCAGTCATGGCGCGCGGCATGCCGCAGCCGCTTTTGAATGGATTGACCCGCTTGTTGCCTTATTTGCCGTCATTTTATGCGGTTGCCCGCACAGGCAGGTCGTGGCGCGTCCTTCGCCTCGCTCGTACATTCACTGATGTTATACCGTAGCCGGATATGACCGGGGTTCCCCCAGTGTTTTTCAAGGTTCACCGAGGGACAATTTCACCCCTCACTTCTTTAAGCGAGTTCGGAAGGGCGTTGTAACATGCTTTTTTAGTTTTCCATAAATTTTTTTAGCTTTACCAAGGCTTTCTTCGCTTTACGCTGCACGGTCATATGGCTGACACCCTGCTTTTCGGCAATGCTACGCAGGGAATAACCGCTGAAATATATGTCGAGTATGATTTCACGCTCACTTGGAGGCAATAAATTTAATGCCCTATGCAGTTTGCGATAGATAAGTTTAGACAAAACAATATCTTCAACGCAAAGCTGCATAGGGTCATATATCTGTTCCTCACCGGACATTTCCCCGGTGGAAAAATCCTCATATTTCACCACATAGTTGCGGGCATCCTTTTCGGCCAAAGTGCGCTCGCGCCGCCGCATTTGCCGGTAAGTTGTATATACTTCTTCAGAAACAGATACTTTTTCTCCGTTGATTGTTATGTAATATTTGTCCGGCATAACGCCAAACCTCCTGTTTTTTTGAATTTTGGTGTAGGTCAAAATTCAAAAACGGAGGCGCGCGTGCCTCATACATAAATAAACGTTGCATTTCATCATCCTTTTTGTGGATAAAGCCAAAATGCAACGGTGAATATTACTTTCAGATTTTACTAAATCTCAGAGAAAGTGAACTTATATTGGCATTTCACCAACATTTTGAGCCTTTATGCAACATCTAAACGGCTCAATAAAAAAGGACTGACTACTGAGAAAATTCGGCAGTCAATCCGTGGCTAAAAGAAAAATGGCTCTTGCTAATATCAGCAAGAGCCACCTAAACTTATTGGGTCTAATTAAATATATTTTGCGCTGGTTACAACAAATCTGGAGTCAGAACCGCCGTTTTCAACATACACAATCACGCCAGCTCTGTAATAATGACCGGGGTCGACAGAAGTCTGAACATAGGACACATTGGCAAGAGCATTATACGCAATCATGTTGGAGTAATCGGCACAATCAAATGTTTGTAAATTCGTCCAGTTTTCATTATCATCAGACATTTGCAGATAGATTGTCTTCACGCCGACCTGATTGGAAGTGCGATTGGCCTTAATCTCAAACCAGACCTGCGCAACTCCGCTTTCAGGGGAGTAAACATACGTCCGATAGCTGTCTATGTAGTCGCTGTATCTCGGCTGTGCCGAGTCTGCATAAGCGACTACAGAGAGAACTGAGGCGATAATCATGGCAAACAGAACGATTTTTACAAGTTTTCTTTTCATAGTATCATGGTCCTTTATTAGAAATAGAGTCAATAACAGCATATAAATCATGCTCTGGCAAATTGCAGAGGATAGAACATTCTACATTGGAGTTTGACCATGTTACTCTACTAAACCCGCCGTTATTTGTGATAAAGTAATTTACTCCGGCGGACTCATAGATTTTCATGTTTTTAATTTCACCCTCATATGTGCGCATATCTGCATTTGTGCGCGTATATGTGCTTATGTTCAGCGAGATTTCCCATCCCTGCCCTTTGCAGCTGGAAAGGAAGAATACTCCGTCCGGCACATCCGTTACTTGTACGATATCTTCCCCGTAGCCATCCGGCAACCATGTTGGAATTACATCTGCTTCGATATTATTCACGTCCAGTATAACGCGCAGATTATTAAACGGAGCCATATCGTCTTTATTACTTCTAAAACCAAATGTCTCATGCGTCCATGCGTTGAACTCACCCAGTATATCGTATCCAAATGCGCTTGCAGCAACTGTTCCGCCTATAAAAAGCGCTATTATAGCCGCTGCTATAACCGCAATACGAATCAAACGGCGAAAACGCTTTGGCTTTTTAGCCACGATAACCTCATCTTCGCCGAAATTATATAACGGGGCAGAATCGTCGCTGTATGGGTAATAATCCTTTTGAAATTCATCCCATGCCGCCTCAACATCGGGTTTATCTGTGTTTTCCTCTTTTTCCCGTCTGGCAAGCACCTCCATTATATATAATATGGCTTCCATATCTGTTTCATTGTCTTGATCAAGCATATAGTCCTGCCGAATTATCTCGCGCAATTCCTCTGTACTTAATCTATCTAAATATGAGAAGTCTCTTTTGTTGTCGTTTTTCGGATTAAGCATTCTTCCGTCTCCTTTACATATATGTAGAAAATGCCTTGTCTGGGGACATCCATTTTATTTTTCTTCTAAAATCTTTTTCATCTTTTTCTTAGCACGTTGTACGCGCTTTTTGCAAACCTCTATGTTTATCCCAAACTCAGCCGCTGCATCCTTCATCGTGTACCCATGCACAGCGACCATTTTCAGCAGCTTATATTCATCCGGAGTAAGGAGATCCGAATACATCAAATCTATATTTGCGTCTTCAAGCCGTTTGTCCGTACAACTGGCGGCTTCACGCTCCTGCACAAAATTTTCATCATCTATAGATAGCGAGGCGACAACAAGCCGGTTCAGTGCCGCGCGCTCATGCTCCATTGTCCTGATAACGTTTTTGAGCGTGTTCACCAGCCAACCTCTTGGATTGCTGCTCGCAAGCATGTTCTCTGCCTTAGCGCAGGCGATTCTGAATGTGTCCTGTACCGCTTCTTCCGCCAAATCCGTATCCTTAAAAATGCTGCTGGCATACGTAAACAGCATATCATGCATTTCGTGGTAGAGTTGCGATATCTTGTCTTTCTGGCTGTTATCTAATCCCACAATACGTGCCTCTTTTCTCTGCAAACTTTTATTGCTCGTCATTAAAACTGTCAACTAAAGCTCTAAGCACGTTTTCAGCCGCATGTTGAAGTCCTTCCGGCTTGTCTTTTAGCAGCATCTCTATATTATTTATGTGTTTTGTCTTGTGGTCTCCAAAGATGAGATAATCCGTACTAACATTCAGCGCTGTTGCGAGGGCTGACATGTTCTTCAAACTCAAACCCTTTGCGCCGCGTTCCAAGTTTGCGTAGAATGATGTACTCATGCCGGCTTTCTCGGCCAGCTCACTCTGAGTATATCCTTTCTGCTTTCTGCACGCTTTAAGATTTTCTCCGATGGCTTTCTGAAATAGTATTTTATCATCCATTTTTAAACACTCCTTGCGTATAGGTATAATTATATTTTCTCCGGGGAGTGTTCGGAAGAGCCCAGTGGAAATAAAAAATATCCTAATAGGATAAAAATAGGCACGAGCGGGATTTTTTCATATCCAACTCGTGCCTTTTTAAATTATTCTGTTGTTCGTTTAGCCGTCGCGGTATGTCAGGTCGTCAAAATAAGTCGCGGGATCGGTTCTCACATTGCTGTACCGTATTTCAAAATGCAGGTGCGGTGCGGTTGACCATCCAGTGCTGCCAACGTAACCTATGGTGTCTCCCTGCGAAACAGGCTGCCCAGCTTCCACAGCAATTGAGGACATGTGCGCATATATGGTCGAATACCCGTTGCCGTGATTAATAAGCACATAGTTCCCGTAAGAGTCGCTGTACTGCGCCTCGGCGATTATTCCGCTGTAAGCTGCAATAACAACATCGCCCGCTTGTGAACCGATGTCCAATCCGGCGTGGAATCTCTCGCAGTTGAGAATAGGGTGCCAGCGATAGCCAAATTTGCTTGTGATTTCTTTGCAGTCCGGCGCAGGCCATAAGAAACCGGGATTATTAGCCTCACCCTCGAGCGCAAGGTGCTCCTCGGCAAACTTTCTGCTCATCTCGTCAAAATAGGCCGCCATCTCACTTTCGGCATCAACGCTGATTTTGTACTCCGTGATTGCAGAATCTATGTTGTCTTTAAGAGCGGCAACCATATTGTATGCGTCCTCAACCTGCTTTTGAAGCCGGGTTTGCTCCGCTTGAAGCTCTTTTTGCTTCTCCTCATATTCGGATAGAACGTGTTCGTACTCGCCCACAACGCGCTCGGTCTCTTCCCTTGCCGCCATGTATTCCAGCATGAGTTCTCTGTCGCTCTGCATGATTTCGCCGATATCTTCTGCCGCTGTGAGCATTTCACTGAAACTGGATGCAGTAAAAATAACTTCAAGTACGTTGTATTCGCCGTCTTCTTCCATAACCCGAACCCGCGCACGGTATTTTTTCAGATGCTGCTGCTCTTTTTCCTTTGCGGCTTCAACCTCCTCTGCCTTTTCAGCAATCAATTCATTGTATAGCTCAACCTGCTCAGCAATAAGCTGAACTTGTTTTAGAGCATATTGGTTGCGCTCATCAAGAGTTGCTTTCTGCTCCAGAGCGCTTGCCTGCCTCGCCTGAAGCTCATCAATTTTCACTTGGCACTGCTCTCGCTGTGCGGTCAGCTCGTTTTTCTCCTGCTGAATTTCCTC
>CAUABY010000063.1 GCA_958427375.1 uncultured Eubacteriales bacterium | reverse complement strand
ATGCTATTGATGATCCCTCAGTTATTCCACAGATAAAGTAGTTTTTGAACTATTACCTGCCCACTACCATAAAGCTTCTCAACGCCTATGACCGCATGAGCGCGCAGGGCATTGAGGGCGAGAACCTCGACAAGAGCATGAAGAGCATAAACGATATGCTCGACACTGTTATTGTGGCATATAAGAAGCGTTTGGATTCTCTCTTTGCAAATCAGGCGCTCGATATTGAAACGGATATTGAGGTTATGAACACCATGCTCGCCCGTGAGGGGCTGGCCGGTGAAAAGGATTTTGAAGTGCAGACATCTCAACAATAAATCAGAAAGGACAGCTAAAAATGAACGAACAGACAAGTTCCATTCCCAGTCTCACTCTTGAACCGAATAAAACCGCGACAGCCGCGGCAGTGGAGGAAGCTCCCGAAGTTAAGCCCGCTGAGATTGAAAACGCCGAGGAAGTCAAGGCTGAAAAGCTTGACATCAGCGCGCTTTCAGAGGCTGAGCAGGCCGCAGTGCGTGACTTTTCGGGTAAGATAGACGTAACCAACACCGAGCAGATTATGAATTACGGCGCTGCCGCGCAGAAGAATATATCCGAGTTTTCCGATGCAGCGCTGGGCTCCGTCCGCACAAAGGATCTCGGCGAGGTCGGCGACATGCTCGGCGACCTTGTGGTAGAGCTTCAGGGGCTGAACTTTGCTCCCGAAGAAAAGAAGGGGCTGCGCGGCCTATTTAAAAAGGCCACGAACAACATTGCCTCCATGAAAGCTCAGTTTGACAAGGCTGAGGTCAATGTGGACAGAATCGTTGAGGCCCTTGAAAAGCATGAAGTTGTGCTGATGAAAGATATCAGCATGATGGATAAGATGTACGGCAAAAATCAGGAGTACATGAAAGAGCTCACAATGTATATCATAGCCGGTAAGCTCAAGATTGAGCAGCTTCGCAATGAGGAGCTGCCAAAGCTTGTCGCCCACGCGCAGGAGACCGGCCTGCCTGAGGACGCTCAGGCAGCAAACGATTTTGCAAACCTCATCGGCCGCTTTGAAAAGAAGATACACGACCTTGAGCTCACCCGCCAGATCTCCGTGCAGATGGCACCGCAGATTCGCATGGTGCAGAACAATGACAGCCTCATGGTTGAGAAGATTCGCTCTTCTATCGTGAACACTATCCCCCTGTGGAAAAACCAGATGGTGCTGGGTCTGTCCATGTACTACTCTGAGCAGGCGATGAAGGCCCAGAGAGATGTTACTGACACCACGAACGCTCTTCTTCAGCAGAACGCTCAGGCGCTCCATCAGGGCAGTGTGAATATCGCGAGAGAATCCGAACGCGGCATTGTCGATATTGAGACGCTCAAAAAGACCAACGAGGAGCTCATCAAGACACTCGACGAGGTTCGCCAGATTCAGGACGCGGGCCGCGCCAGCCGCGCGCAGGCTGAGGCAGAGCTCAACAAGATTGAGGGCGAGCTCAAGCGCAAGCTGCTTGAGATGAACGGCTGAGGCTGAGCCTCATATTTGGAGGAGCCTATGAAATTTTTAAAAAGACCCGCTGTCGCCACCGTTTTGTCTGTTTTGATTATTCTTTTTTCAACTGTCATCTCGGCGGACACAAAGCTTCAGGCACAGGTTGACAAGGTGTCCGCGGCCTTTTATGACGGGGTCACTTATGACGGGTATAAGCACCCCAGCATTGGCGACCAGCTTGAGGTCATATGCGGTGCGGCGGACGGTATTGTTTCCATCGTGTCTGACTATGGCGTCGATACTGAGCAGCTCGCCGAAAAATCGAGCAACCTTAGATTCAGCATGTCTTACAAGGGCGACTGGTTCAGTTCATACTATAGCCTCTATAAAGATTTAAGCGATGAGCTTGTGTCAATTGAGCGCAAGACCAGAGACCTTGATTTCACCGAGCGCGACGCAAGCGGCATGGAGCAGTACCTGAGTACCATAGAAAATGCCTCGCGCCTCATAACCGAGTCTGGCTACAATGACTATGTGCGCAATTATAAAAACGGCATGAGCGAAACCGAGAAGTTCTTTGCCGATAACTGCGATATCTATGGCCCGGAATACTTTGCGTAATATGAGAATCAAAAAATTTATCTCGCTTCTCTCCGCGCTCATTCTGTGTACTGTGCTTATATCCCCCGCTTATGCCGTCGTGTCACAGAGCGAAAGCTTTTATGTGGCGGACTATGCAAATGTGCTGTCCAGCACAACGGAGGAGACGATAATCAACTACAACGGTGCGCTTGAGCAGCAGTGCCAGGGCGCGCAGATTGTTGTTGTAACCGTTGACTATCTTGACGGGATGTACTGTGACGAGTACGCGTATAAGCTCTTCAACGACTGGGGCGTTGGTTCTGCCGATTACAATAACGGTATGCTATTGCTTCTCGCTGTGCAGGAGAATAAATGCTGGCTCGCTTACGGCCTCGGTCTCAACTCACAGCTGAGTTCAGACGATGTTGACGAGCTGCTTGAAGATTATTTCTATGATGACTTTGACGCCGGAAAGTACGACGATGCCGTGACAGAGCTTTTTATGCAGCTTCTTGACTGGTATGATGAGCGCTATGACAGCAGCACGGCATCAGCCGGTGAGCCTGTCGGCAATGTACCTCAGAATCAATATAATACTTACAACGATAATTATTATAATTACGGCTCCCGTTTCTCTTTATCGGATATCATAGATATTATTTTCGTTGCCGCGTTCATAATTATCATTCTTTCCGGCGGGCGCCGCGGCAGAGGCGGGCGCGGAGGACGAGGCAGCGGTTCGTGGCTTCCGTGGATGCTCTATTTCAACTCACGAAACAGAAACCGCAGGCCATATAATGACCGAAACGACTGGCCGCCCAGAGGCGGCGGCTTTGGTGGAGACCCCGGAGGCTTCGGCGGTGGATTCGGCGGCGGCTCCGGTGGCTTTGGCGGTGGAAGCGGCCGCGGCGGTGGCGGATTCTCCGGCGGCGGAGGAGGCCGCAGATAAGCACATTGTCAATAAAAATATAATGCCGTACATTTTCAGCGCAGAAAAATATTTCTTTAGATTTACGGCAGATTGGAGAAAAAATGTCAATAGAAAAAGGGAGAGCATATTTCCGTGCTCTCGGCATTGAGGACAGAGTTCAGGAATTTACCGTATCCTCAGCAACAGTAGAGCTTGCCGCGCAGGCTTTGGGCGTTGAGGGCGCGCGAATTGCAAAAACCCTCTCGTTTAAGACGGAGAGTGGCTGCATGCTTATTCTTGCCGCGGGTGATGCGCGCATCGACAACCACAAGTTTAAGGAGAAGTTCCACTTCAAGGCCAAGATGCTCTCTGCTGATGAGGTTTTGGAGCTTGTAGGCCACCCTGTGGGCGGCGTGTGCCCGTTCGGCATCAACGAGGGTGTTCCGGTGTATCTGGACTCAAGTCTCAAGCGCTTTGAGACTGTGTTCCCCGCCGTCGGCAGTGCGAACAGTGCCATAGAGCTAAACCTTGATGAGCTCTACAAGTACTCCAACGCGCTTGAGTGGATAGATGTCTGCAAGCTGCCGGAGTAAAAAGCAATGAACATTGACCAGAGGAAGAATTTAATGTCTCCTCTGGTTTTTTATTCCACATGCTGGTATATAAAATATCAAATTGTGCTGTTGAGTATACCGTGGTATGATGCTATAATATGTATAATGCCCGGATGGGCGTAAACTGCTGATGCTGACGGAGAGCGGTATGAAAGTTTTAGTAACCGGGGTCAATGGCCAGCTTGGGCACGATGTCGTGGCTGAGCTTATAAAGCGCGGCCATACTGTAGTGGGTTCAGGCTCATCTGAGACGAGTTCCTGTCCCGCTGAATACTGCTGTCTTGATATAAGAGACGAAGCCGCTGTCATCTCAGTTATTTCAGATTTAAAGCCTGATGCTGTGATACATTGTGCCGCGTGGACGGCGGTTGACGCTGCGGAGAGCGGCGAGAATATTGACAAGGTCTATGCCGTCAACGCAAAAGGCACCGAAAACATTGCCCGCGCCTGCAAGCTTATTGACTGCAAAATGCTCTATATCAGCACCGACTATGTTTTTAATGGCGAGGGCACATGCCCATGGTCGCCGGACTGCAAAGACTACGCCCCGCTGAATATTTACGGCAAGTCCAAGCTTGAGGGTGAGCTTGCGGTGTCCGGTATTTTGGAGAAGTATTTCATTGTGCGCACATCGTGGGTTTTCGGTCTGAACGGCGGAAATTTTGTAAGAACAATGCTTAAGCTTGCGAAAAAGCATGATGTTCTGCGCGTTGTCAACGACCAGATCGGCGCGCCGACATATACGATAGACCTCGCGCGGCTTCTGGCCGACATGATTGAAAGCGATAAATACGGCTATTATAACGCCACAAATGAGGGCGGCTATGTTTCCTGGTATGATTTTTCGACCGCAATTTTAAGTACTGCCGGATATAACGCCACACTCATACCCGTTACAACTGACGAGTACGGATTCTGCACTGCCAAGCGGCCGCTCAACAGCCGCCTTGACACGGCAAAACTTATCTCCGCCGGTTTCGAGCTTCTTCCGCCCTGGCAGGATGCGCTCAAGAGATATCTTACTGAACTTAAAAACGCTCAAATTATATAGAAATGAGGGGCAAATCATGAAAAAGATTGAAACTACTCTCAAAGACTTATTTATACTTGAGCCGCAGGTTTTTGGTGACAACCGCGGCTGGTTCATGGAGACATGGACAAAGAGAAGTTTGGAAGAGCTCGGTTTGAATTATGATTTTGTTCAGGATAATGAGTCATTCTCAAGTGCAAAAGGCACCCTGCGCGGCATTCATTTCCAGCGCGGGGATATGGCGCAGGCCAAAATCGTGCGCTGCACCAGCGGCTCCGTTCTTGATATTGCGGTTGATTTGCGCCCCTCAAGCCCCACGTATTTGAAGTGGGAGGCGGTAGTGCTCTCGGCGAAGAACAAATTGCAGCTTTTGATACCGCGCGGCTTTGGGCATGGGTACCTCACGCTCACGGACGATGTTGTGTTCTCGTATAAGGCCGATAATTTTTATTATCCTGAGGCTGACGGCGGCATCCGCTGGGACGACCCGGATATTGACATCGCCTGGCCGGTTGAGAAGCCGGTTCTCTCCAAAAAAGACGCCTGTGCGCCGCTTTTCAGGGATACAGTCACCGGCTTTGAAGATTGGTAAAAAAATAAGAATATCATAAATTAAGAGGGTGCGCGGCAAACCACGCACTCTCTTTCTTTGTATGTGCAAACAGCTTCGTTGGTGTACCGAGCTATATCCGTACTGCTCGGCCATGTAAATGCTGACGCGGGATTGGAGCAGCTTAACAGTCTCATCCGAGCTCTTATCCCCATATAGATAAGGTTGGCCGTTCTCCATTATCAGCTCGCGGATGGTGGTGTCCGCCCCTGTACATAGTGGGCGCGCTCCAGCAGAGAGAAGAATTTACTGCACTGAGCCTCATCAAAGTTCAGGCGTTTGTACTCCTCCGCCACCGAGCATATCACCGGCATGTCAGAGCTCTCGTTGGCTATTTCCTACTGATGCTCGTCCGACAGGAGGTATTTTATAAAGCTCCACGCCACGTCCTTTTTCTGGCTGTTCACAGTGATAGCCATTGCCTTGCCGCCGACAGCGTTCTGCGAGTAGTAGTGTATTCCGTCGCCGCCATAGGTATATAAGTCAGCCCAACTTCTCTTGGCCTCTTTCTGTCCAAAGCAGGGCTGTGCTGCTGCCAAGATTGCCAACAGACTTCACCGCTGCACCATCCGACAGAATATGGGCGTGCGCTGAGAACACCGCCTCCGTTAATATGACGGGGCTCATGTCCTCCGTGGGGACAGGGGTAGCAATCGGCGCGGGCATTTCAGGTTCCGTGCTTGAGGTGCTTATGTTGACTGCCCCATTTTCAGGCATTTCGGTTTCATCCACCGCCCCGCATCCTGTCGAGAATACAGCGGCAGTGATGAAAAACACCGCAAAGACCAGCGCCGGAATAAGCCGAATAAACTTATACCGCTGATTCTTTGTTTTATTCATGGTAACAACCTCCGTTTCTAAAAAATATTCTTTTTTATTTTTAATGACGCTTAGTTTCGGAAGAAGTTCCCTAAATTTCTAAAAAATGTGTAAGAGCTCAGACAACCGTCTGGGCTCTTACGCTTAAAATATATTTATTTGAGCAGCACTTTTTTGTAGTTTTTCTTGCCGCGGCGGACGATTATCCCCTGCTTGAGCTCGTCTGCGGAATAGCTCTTGGCGATATCGCCTATTTTCTCATCATCCACGGTGACGCCGCCCTGCTGCACATTGCGGCGCGCGTCAGACTTTGTTGTGCAAAGGCCGGTCTTGACGAGCAGAGACATAATATCAAGCCTGCCGTCAACCAAATCCTCCTCGCTCAGCTCAGTGCAGGGCATATTCTCGCTATCGCCCGCGCCGCCGAAGAGCGCCTTTGCCGAGGCCTCGGCTTTTTTCGCCTCATCCTCGCCGTGAACAAGCGCGGTGAGCTCATACGCCAAGATTTCCTTGGCCTTGTTGAGCTGGCTGCCCTCCCACTTGTCCATCTCGTCGATCTGCTCAAGCGGAAGGAAAGTAAGCATACGGATGCACTTGAGAACATCCGCGTCATCAACATTGCGCCAGTACTGGTAGAATTCATAGGGGCTTGTCTTGTTCGGGTCGAGCCAGACAGCGCCGGAGGCCGTTTTGCCCATCTTCTTCCCCTCAGAGTTGAGGAGCAGCGTGATGGTCATTGCGTGCGCGTCCTTGCCCAGCTTTTTGCGGATAAGCTCAGTACCGCCGAGCATGTTGCTCCACTGGTCGTTGCCGCCAAACTGCATGTTGCAGCCATAGTGCTGGAAGAGGTAGTAGAAGTCATAGCTCTGCATTATCATGTAGTTGAACTCAAGGAAGCTCAGGCCCTTCTCCATGCGCTGCTTATAGCATTCGGCGCGAAGCATGTTGTTGACGGAGAAGCACGCGCCGACCTCGCGCAGAAGCTCAACATAGTTGAGGTCAAGCAGCCAGTCCGCATTATTGACCATCTGTGCCTTGCCCTCGCCAAACTCGATAAAGCGCTCCATCTGCTTTTTGAAGCAGGCGCAGTTATGGTCAATGGTCTCCTTAGTCATCATACTGCGCATGTCAGTACGCCCGGAGGGGTCGCCAATATGTCCGGTGCCGCCGCCGATGAGCGCGATGGGCCTGTTCCCTGCCATCTGCAAGCGCTTCATCAAGCACAGCGCCATAAAGTGGCCGACATGCAGCGAATCCGCAGTCGGGTCAAAACCGATATAAAATGTCGCCTTGCCGTTGTTAACAAGGTCTCTGATTTCTTCCTCATTCGTCACCTGCGCGATAAGGCCGCGGGCAACAAGCTCCTCGTAAATTCCCATCTCTTCAATTCTCCTGTTTGTCTTGATTTTTTAGTATTATATCCTCCGCCAGCTCCGCGCCGAAGCCAATAAGCTCATCGCAGGGGTGGCCGGCTTGCTTAAGCTCAACACATCTGATGCAGCCAAACTGCTCCTTAAAGCGCGCTGTACACTCCTTGGTGAGCAGGGCAATTTTATTGCGCGCTTCCATGTCGGCTCCATCCACATACGGGCTTGTAAGCCCAAGCGCCATTACAGCACCGGAGGCCGCGCCGCAGATTTCGCCGCAACGCACACCGCCGCCGAAGCCGCCGCTCACGGCGAGCGCAGTCTTTTCATCAAGCCCGGTGTATTTGCCGCAGGCCGCAATCACGCTCTGAGCGCAGTTATAGCCCATGCCATGCAGTTTTATTGCTTCTTGCTTTATACTCATGCTAATCTCCAATCCTGTTTGAACTTTTCAGCCGCCGCCAGCTGCTCCTCCGCACTGGCGAGCGTTGTGTCTGTAATATGGTCGCCGCCATGCAGTCTTGCAAGCTCATGCCTGCGCCCGTTGCGGTCAAGCTCTGCAACCTGAGTGTAGGTTCTGCCGTTTTCCTCGTGCTTTGCTATGAGATAGTGGCTGTCAGCCATCCCCGCAATCTGCGGCAGATGCGTCACGCACATCACCTGCTTGCCCTTTGATACGGTATAGAGCTTTTCCGCCACGCGCTGTGCCGCTATGCCGGAGACTCCGGTATCAATCTCATCAAAAATCATGGTGCCTACAGTATCGTTTTCGGCAAACACGTTTTTCATCGCCAGCATGATTCGGCTGAGTTCACCGCCGGAGGCAATCTTGCTTATTCTGCCGAGTTCTTCACCCGCATTTGCCGACATAATGAAGCGGATTTTATCCGCGCCGTCTGCGTCAAAGCCGTCGCCATCCAACGGTACAAACTCTACCGCGAAACGAACGGATGGCATATTAAGCTCACGGAGTTCTTTTATAATGCGCTTTTCAAGCTCTTTGGCTTTTTCCCGGCGCTTTTCACCAAGCTGCTTTGCAACCTGTAAACAGAGCTTTTTCTGTGACGCGAGCTCTTTTTCAAGTTTTGCCAGCCTGTCATCCGCATACTCTATATCGTCAAGCTTTGTGCGGCACTCATCAAGATATGCTAAAAGCTCATCGTCCGACCTGCCATACTTGCGCTCAAGCTTGTTCAGGAGGGCAAGGCGCGTCTCCAAATTATCATACTCTTCAGGTGAGAAGTCAAGGCTGTCTCGAAAATCGCGCAGGGTCTCCGCCGCGTCCGACAGTGCAAAAGCCGCGTCGTTTATGCCATTTGCCGCCGATTCAAGCTCCGGCGCGATTGCGGCGGCCCTGCCCGCATAGTACGCCGCGTTCTGCGCCATGGAGACTGCGTTGTCATCTCCTCCGTAAAGGCTTTGAAAGGCCGCTTCCAGAGCCTCAGTCAGTTTTTCGCTGTTGCGCAGAAGGTCACGCCGGGCGGTAAGGGCATCCCTCTCCCCTGCTTTAATATCCGCGTTTTCAAGTTCTGAAATCTGATATTTCAGGCTGTCGCTCAGCCGCGCCTTTTCAATCTCATCCATCGTGAGCGAGCTGATCTCTTTTTTTATTGCGGTATACTTGTCATATACTTTTTTGTACTCGGCTTTATCAGAATCCAGACGGCCGAAGCTGTCGAGATACTCCATGTGCCGCCGCTCGTCCATAAGCTGACGGCCGTCATTTTGCCCGTGGATATCCACAAGGCGTGAGGCAAGCTCTTTAAGCTGTGCCGCCGTCACGGGAGAGCCGCACACACGGCAGCTCGTTTTACCGTCACTGGTAATGCGCCGCTGCAAAATCAGCTCGTCGTCTGCGTCAATCTCGTTCTCCTCCAGCCAGTCCGCGGCGCAGTCCGCATCAAAAACAGCTGTCACAACGCCCTTCTCGGCGCCGCGGCGCACAAGCTCACGGCTGACGCGTCCGCCGAGCACCGCGCCTATGGAGTCAATTATAATCGATTTGCCCGCGCCGGTCTCACCGGTGAGCACATTCAGGCCCGGTGCAAAGCTGATATCCGCTTTTTCAATAACTGCTATATTCTCAATGTGAAGTTCATTAAGCATACGGCATTCTCCCTACCGGACAAACCCGGTCAAAACAGTCTTTCTATTTCGTGATAAAACTTCTGGGCCGTCTCATTCGTG
>CAUABY010000062.1 GCA_958427375.1 uncultured Eubacteriales bacterium | reverse complement strand
GGTGACGGAAACTGTTGCCTCAGAGCTGTTCTTGGTAATGCCGTTGGTATCCTTGATTACACAGCGGTAGGTGCCCGCGGCCTCCTGGGTGATGCCGTTTGCCCAGAGCACGGACTCATACTCGCCGTCGACCGGGGCTTTGTTTTCAAGGCGCAGGCCGTACTGCTCGTTGGCGGTATTCGAGCCGGTAAAGACTATATCCACCCAGCCGTTGGTCGCCTCATTGTACTTCTGCCAGACGAAGGATGAGTTGACGTTGAGCGAGCCCTTGGCTTTGACAATAAACATCTGCGCGGTCTTGTTGAGCGTGACAGGCCCGGTCAGGCTCATCAAATCCTTTGTGAGGTTGATGGTTTGGCTGGCGAGCTGGTTATAGGCGTTCTGCTGCACGTTCGCCACGGTGGTATCGAGGCCGTTGATGCGATCTTCAATCTGAGAGATGTTGGCCGACACGCCGTTGAGTCCATTCATCACGGTTTTCGTGCTCTTCCCTATATCGGCCTTGATGGAGCTGACCATCACAAGGCAGATAAAACTGAAAATCGCGCAGGCGATGGAGACTATCATAGAGGCGTTGATGTTCGGCAGCTTCACGTTGAGCTTTTTCTTCGGCGCAGGCACATCCTGCTCATAGTCCCCGCAGTCATCGTAATAACCCCCGTCCTGATAGGATGCGGAGCTGTCGGCATAGGCGCCATTGTCATATGCGCCGTCGGAATACGCGCTGTCGGAATACGCGCTGTCATCGTAAGCGCCGTCAGAGTAGGCCGCGCTGCTGAAATTGTCGCTCTGGGCATATGAGCCGTCAGAAACAGCTGTACCGCAGTACGGGCAGGCAGTGGCGTCGTCATTAATCACGTTGCCGCAGTATTTGCAAATCATTTTGACACCTGACTTTCTTTGTATTTTAAAAAGCATTCAACTTTTTCTCATATACATAATTTATTATAACATCATCTTCCCGTATTCGTCAATCTTCACGCGCAAACTTTTATACAATATACGTAATTTGTCCTATTCTACTAATAGTATATCTCCAAACGGCTTAAAACTTCTTTAATTTTTTTAATCATATCTTGCAATTTCTGACTTGCAGGCTTAAAATCCAACGTGGCAAAGAAAGAAGAGAACACAGTCCAAAATAGAGAACAAACTATAGGTTCAGAATTTTGTTAGGGGAATTATAAATGAGTGAAGAGAGAAAACGCCGCCGCGGCGACAGGCGCGACGCACGCTGTGTGCAGGCAAACGGGCTGCAAACCGTTATGGCCAACCTCATGCCCAACCGCACCGACAGCGAAGTATACCTGCATGATGTTATTGACGCAACCGAGCTTGTAAAGTTCCTTGAGGCGAAAAATGCCGAGCACCCCGACTACAAGACCACCGTGTTTCACGCGTTTGTCATGGGCGTGGCGCGCATGATAAAGGAGCGCCCGCTTATGAACCGCTACATATCCGGGCGGCGCACCTATGAGCGCTTTGACATCACCCTGAGCTTTATCGCCAAGCGCCGCTTTGCAGACGGGGCGGAGGAGGCTCTTTTGACCGTGACCGCGCGCGACGAGGACACGCTCGACTCCGTCAGCCGTCACATCGTCGGTGACGTGACCGAAACCCGCAAAAGCGAGCACTCCACCGGCGGCATAGACCAGTGGATAGACCGCTTCGCTAAAATCCCGCGCATATTCAGCATTCTTGTTTTCCGCATCATCCGCTGGTTGGACTTCTGGGGCATCATGCCAAAGGCGCTCACCGAGGGTGATACGAACTACTCCACCGTGCTTTTGAGCAACCTCGGCAGCATCGGCTGCCCGTCGGTCTACCACCACCTCAATAACTACGGTACAAACAGCATCATGATAACGCTCGGCACGCTGCACAAGGAAGAACTGCTCATGCCCGACGGCACACGTGAGTTGCGCGACATCATAGATTTCGGCGCCACGCTCGACGAGCGCATAGCCGACGGCTTCTACTTCGCGCGCAGTCTGAAGCTCGTCAAGTACATCTTCGCGCACCCTGAGCTTTTAGACCGGCCCTTGGGTGAGCCCAGCGGATTTGAATACAAATAAGGATTGGGAGATGATACCAATGGAAATAACAGCTAAGATGCCCTGGAAAGACTATGTCGGTGACGTGCCTCTCCATATTGACTATTTTGACGGCTCCATGTTTGAGGCTGTCGCCAATATCGCAAAGCAGTACCCCAACAACGTCGCTTTTGACTTTATGGGCAAGTCCACCACCTACCGTGAGCTGGTGCAGTCCATTGAGCGCTGTGCAAAGGCGCTGAAAACCATCGGCGTGCGCGCGGGCGACAAAGTCACCATCGCCATGCCCAACTGCCCTCAGGCAATCTACATGTTCTACGCCGTCAATCTCGTGGGCGGCATTGCCAACATGATTCACCCACTCTCCGCCGAGAAGGAGATTGAGTTCTACCTCAACGAGTCTGAGAGCGTCACCGCCATCACACTCGACCAGTTCTACCACAAGTTTGAGAATGTCCGCCAGAACACCAAGGTCGTCAACATCATCATCGCCAGCGTCAAGGACGCGCTCTCCCCAACCATCCGCGCGGGCTACATGCTCACTGAGGGGCGCAAGATAAAGAAAATCCCCGCCGACGCGCCCGTCATCCGCTGGAACGAGTTTTTGAAGCTCAGCAGCGCCTGCTTCTATAATTATAAGGTAGAGCGCCGCGGTGACGATCCCGCCGTCATCCTCTATTCCGGCGGCACCACCGGCACCACCAAAGGCATCGTCCTCACCAACAGGAACTTCAACGCCCTCGGCCAGCAGGTTGTCGCGGCGAACCCGATGTTCCGCCCCGGTGACAAGATGCTCGCCGCCATGCCGCTGTTCCACGGCTTTGGTTTGGGCGTTTGCATACACACCATGCTCTCTCAGGGCGGCCGCTGCATCCTAATCCCGCGCTTTACCGCCAAGAGCTATGCAAAGCAGATTGTTAAATACCGCTGCAACTTCATCGCCGGAGTGCCGACGCTGTATGAAGCTCTGCTGCGCCTGCCGAGCATGAACGGCGCGGATTTGAGCTGCCTCAAGGGCGTGTTCTCCGGCGGAGACTCGCTCTCCGTGGAGCTGAAGAAGAAGTTTGACAAATTCCTGTACGACCACCACGCCAGCATTCAGGTGCGCGAAGGCTATGGCACCACCGAGACCGTCACCGCCTGCTGCCTGACGCCGCCGCACATGTTCAAGGAAGGCAGCATCGGCCTGCCCTTCCCCGACACCTACATAAAGATAGTCGAGCCCGGCACCGACCGTGAGCTTCCCTATGGCGAAGAGGGCGAGATTCTGCTTGCCGGCCCCACGGTTATGAAAGAGTACATGAAGCACCCCGACGAGACCGCGCAGACTCTGCGCCGCCACTCTGACGGGCTCACCTGGGTCTACACGGGCGATCTCGGCACCATGGACAGCGAGGGCTTCATCTATTTCAAGGGCCGTGCAAAGCGCATGATCATAAGCTCCGGCTACAACGTCTACCCCGGCCAGATCGAAAACATTCTCGACGCGAACGACTGTGTGCAGATGAGCTGTGTCATCGGCGTGCCCGACTCCTACAAGATGCAGAAGGTGAAAGCTTTCGTCAAGCTCACGCCGGACGCCGCGCCGAACGAGGAGACCAGGCGCCAGCTCATGGACTACTGCCGCAAGCACATCGCCAAGTACGCCATGCCCTATGACATCGAGTTCCGTGAGGACATGCCCAAGACCCTCGTCGGCAAGGTCGCCTACCGTGTGCTTGAGGAAGAGGAGCTTGCCAAGATAAAGGCCACCGAAGCTGAAGCTACCGAGGCTCCCGCCCCCGCCGGCAAGTAAGCGGCAAACGAAGTTTATACAAAAAATCCGAGGCTGAAAGGCCTCGGATTTTTTAATATTTATAAGGCTCACACCAGCACTTCACCGGGAAGCTCTATTATAATCGGCTCGCCGGTGCAGCTGATTCTGCCGTTTTCAACGCTCACGGTTCCGCCGTCGATGAGATTTGTGTACTCGCCGTCCGGGATTCCGGTCTCAAGCTCCGCGCTTTTACCCTTGAGGCTGAATATACCGGCAAAGCAGCGCTTCAATCCATTCCGGCGCAATAGCGCGATGTCGTTTTCATCATCCGCATCGCCATAAAAGCGGTCGTCCGCGCCGAAGCGCTTTTTAAGCGCGTACAGGCGCTGCATGAGCGCGCTCAAATCGCGCCCGGTGCCGCGGTCAATGGTGTCCTTGTCGAAGAGGCTGGGGCAGTGCTCGTTTTCAAACTCCTGCCCCGCGTAGATAAGCGTCGTGCCCTTGAGGAAGTACAGCATAGCGGTGAAACTGCGGCGCGCGGCCTCGCCCTTGACAAAGGAGCAGATGCGCGGCTGGTCATGGTTTTCGATACCGCGCAGTTTGTTGTAGTTGACGGGGTAGCAGCCTTCCTGAAAGTTCAGCAGCTCTATGTAGTGGCTCAGGCGGC
Organism: uncultured Eubacteriales bacterium; assembly: GCA_958427375.1. Lineage (GTDB taxonomy): Bacteria > Bacillota > Clostridia > Oscillospirales > Oscillospiraceae > Limivicinus. The sequence continues at coordinate 5,291 of CAUABY010000062.1, read as the reverse complement.
GTCTGCCCTTAAGGTAGTCATCAAAGACCCGGCGCAGGTCATAGTCGTACTCCATGTCAAAGGCCTCATAGCCCTCATAGTCGAACATGGAGTAGATGCCGCGCCGCCGGGCGTATATGCCGAAGTCCAGATGTACGCTTTCCGCAAGCCAGATGCAGCCCGGCCGCACCGCCTCAACAGCGCGCCGCGCCGCTTTCCAGAATTCCAGCGGCACAAACGAGGCCACATCACAGCGAAATCCGTCCACATACCTCGCCCACATGCAAAGCGACTCGATTTGATACTCCCACAGTGTCTCGTTGCCGTAGTCAAGGTCGATAACGTCCGACCAGTCGCCTATCTTGTTGCCGGGCCTGCCGTTCTCGTCGCGGCAGAAGTACTCCGGGTGCTCGGCATAGAGCACGGAGTCCGGCGAGGTGTGATTGTACACAACGTCGATAATGCACTTCATTCCGCGCGCGTGTATCGCGTCGACAAGCGCGGTGAAGTCCTCCATCGTGCCGTACTCAGGGTTCACACCGCGGTAGTCGCGGCAGGCATAGGGGCTGCCGAGGCTGCCCTTGCGCCCCTTTACACCCAACGGGTGTATCGGCATCAGCCAGATTATGTCCGTGCCCAGCGCCTTTATGCGGTCAAGATCGGGGATGACGGCGCGGAATGTGCCCTCCGGCGTGTGATTTCTGACAAAGATGGAATATATGGTCTGGTTTTGCAGCCCGGTATCGGTATCGTGTGCCATATTTGATAATACCCCTCAGCTTTATCTCAAGAATCCGTTTACTATCTGTTCCTCGGCCTCGGCTTCGGTCAGGCCGAGAGTCATAAGCTTTATTATCTGGTCGCCCGCTATCTTGCCGATCGCGGCCTCGTGGATGAGCGCGGCGTCTATGTTGTTCGCCTCAAGCTCCGGCACGGCGAGCACGCGCGCGGAGTCCATGATAATCGCGTCGCACTCGGTGTGACCGCTGCACTCGGCATTGCCCACAATGCGCGAGCGGTAGCGCTGCCAGCTCTGCTCCCTCGCAACCGAGCGCGACACCACGTCCGCGCTGCTGCCCGCGCCGTTTAGCTCAATGGTGTAGTCGCTCTCGGCGCGCTGTACGCCGTGGGTCATCAGCCTCTCGCGCACAACGAGCTTTGCGCCCGCCTCAAGGCGCGCGTTGGTCGTGCGCACGGTGGAGTCGACGCCCTTTATCTGCACCATCTCCATCTCCATGGAGCTGCCCTCGCCCAAGTTCACCTCGGTCGTGGGATTGAAGATGCGCTTGCCGCTGCCGTCGCCCTCGCCATAGTGCTTTTCAACATATTTTATGTGTGCGTTTTTGCCGACGAAGAAGCGGTGGATGCCGTCATGGTCGGAGTCCTGATTGCCGCAGTTATTTATGCCGCAGCCCGCGACGATGACCACGTCCGCCTCGTCGCCAATGAAAAAGTCGTTGTACACCGTCTCTTTGATGCCGCTCTCACTGAGCACCACGGGGATGTGTACGCTCTCATTTTTGGTGCCGGGCTTGATGCGGATATCAATGCCTGGCTTATCCTCTTTGGTTCTTATCTCAATATTCGCCGTTGAATTGCGCCCGGCGGACTCGCCGTTTGCGCGGATGTTGTACGCGCCCTCCGGCACCTTGTGCAGGTCGGCAATCTCGGCCAAAAGCTGTTTTTGGATATCAGTCAGCATTGCTGCGTCCCCCTTCCATTATCCTGTTGCAGGTCACAGGCACGGTGGTTTTCAAAAGCTCCGGCAGGATGTCGCTCTTCCTGCCCTGATCCTTCACTCTGCCGTTTGCAATGAGTATAATCTCGTCGGCAATGTCCAGTATACGCTCCTGATGCGAGATTATGAGGATGGTGCCGTGGATGCTCTTCTGCATGTTTTCAAACACCTGAATAAGGCTCTGGAAGCTCCAGAGGTCGATTCCGGCCTCAGGCTCGTCAAAGACGGAGAGCCTGGTGCCGCGTGCGAGCACCGTGGCAATCTCTATGCGCTTAAGCTCGCCTCCGGAGAGGCTGGCGTTCACCTCGCGCTCAATGTAGTCGCGCGCGCAGAGGCCAACAGCGGAGAGATATTCGCAGGCTTCCCCCACCGAGAGCTGTTTTTTCGCCGCCAAGCGCAGCAAATCCACCACACGTATACCTTTAAAGCGTACGGGCTGCTGTAAGGCAAAGCTTATGCCCATGTTCGCGCGCTCGGTCACGTCAAGCGCGGTGATGTCCTGTCCGTCAAAGAGGATGGAGCCGGAAGTCGGCTTCTCAATGCCCATGATAAGGCGCGCGAGGGTGGACTTGCCGCCGCCGTTTGGGCCGGTGATAACGACAAACTTGTCATCCGGAATGGTCAGGCTGATGTCCTTTATTATCTCTTTTGCCCTGTCCTCCGACTGCACGTCGAAGCAAACATTTCTGAGTTCAAGCATACTATAATATAACCTTTCTCATTTTTTCTTCGGGCCGAACGGACGCCGCGGCGCTCCGCTCCCATTATCTCTGAATATTATACCACTTTTCGCGCCGTTCGCAACAGCTTTTATGCAGGTGTTGTCCGCCTGCTCAAAAGACAAATGCAGCAAAAAACACTCCTTTTTGATAAGACGTTGCATAGTGCAGTTCTTACCAAAAAGGAGCTGTTTTTCATAAAGACTACAAATTAAGTTGTTTACGCTGCTCTCACCAGGGGCTGCTTTCCGTTATCTGTCAGATTATAGGTTCCACACATGCTCTTTCCCCGCCGAAACCCCTATCGCGCCTGCCGAAAGCGCGGCATTTACCTCTTTTTTTGAATTGAGAAGCCCGCCCGCGATAATCGGCACCGATATCTTTTCCTTCAGCTCTTCAATTACCTTTGTCGCCAGCGCGGGCATCACTTCCACAATGTCAGGTTTTGCCGCCTGAACCAGTTCACACAGCTTTCCGATGGAGGTGTAATCCACGGTAAAAAAGCGCAGAATTGCAAACAGTCCCCGCTTTTTTGCCGGGGCAATCAGGTTGCGTTTGGTTGTAATTATCCCGTCGGCTTTGCAGATTATCTTCACATAATCCAAAATGGACTCGTGGTTTGAAAACCCGTCAATAAAATCCAGATGTACTAAGGCATATTTCTCGCTCTTCTTAATTCTATTCACAATTTCCGGCAAGGTCATAATGTTCCCATAGAGGATGAATATGACCGACACCTCCGACTTCAAGGCCTTGGCCAAGTCCTCCTCGTCCACCACGGAGGCAATGACCGGGAATTGCTGAATAACTTCAATATTCATATCAAATCCTTTCAAAATTATAAAACCACGCTGCCGACTATCTTTCAAGGGAGTGTTCCCGCATTTATTATATGCTTCAGGCGCTTATTTAAAGCGGATATTGCCCAATTTCGTTCTTTTTTATTCCGTTTAGCCGTAAATCAGGTTCGGCAGGAAGGTGACGATTTGCGGGGCGAAAACCATCAGGATTAGCAGCAGAAGAAGGCCAACGGTAAACGGCCAAGACGCTTTTATAAAGTCCTGAATCGGCAGGCGCAGTTCATTGCACACCACGTACATAACCCCGCCGAAGGGAGGCGTAAGCGAGCCGATGGAGCAGTTGACAATCATCAAAATGCCAAAATGGATGGGGTCAACGCCGAAGGTGCACGCGATGGGGAACATGATGGGGGTCATAATCATCAAAACCGCAGTTCCGTCAAGGAACATGCCGAAAACCAACATGATAAGCATGCTGACAAGCAGGAACACGTACTTGTTGGTGGTGATGCTGGTCAGATAGGCCGTGATGTCCTGCGGAATCTGCGCCCAGGAGAGGTACATGCCAAACAGCATTGCCGCAAGTATCATCAGCATGATGTTGCTGGTTCCGTGAAAGGCTTCAACGAAAATCTTGGGGATGTCTTTTATTTTGGTCTCTTTATAAATAAGCAGTCCGACGATAAAGCAGATGGCAATTATAATCGCCGCACCCTCGGACACGGTGAAAAAGCCCATCCTGATACCGACTACCAGCAGCAGTATGATTAAAACAGACCATATCGACTCCACAAAGGCGGTCGCGGTTTCCTTAAGACCCGCGCGCTTATCACGGGAGGGTGCAAAATTTCTGCGGTGCGCAATGGCCGCAACAACCATCATTTCCACCACGCACATTAAAATGCCCGGAACATAACCGGCGATGAACATTTTACCCACCGAATTTTCCGTCATCACCGCGTACAAAATCAATCCTGCGCCGGGCGGGATGATGGGCGATATCAGGCCGGACGCGGCCGTGACCGCGCCGGAGAAGCCCAGCGGATAGCCGCGCTTTGTCATCTCCGGCACAAGAATTTTGCACTGCATGGCAGCGTCCGCCGCGGCAGAGCCGCAGATTCCGCCGTTGATAGTGGACAAAAGCACGTTTACATGACCCAAACCGCCGATTTTATGCCCCACAAGACATTCGCACAGTATCATCAGCCGCTTTGTAATGCCGGCGTAGTTCATGATGGTTCCTATCATCAAAAAAAGCGGAACCGCAATCATTGTGCTTGACATGTTGGATGATACGAGCTTTTGAATTATCATCGTAAGGGGCATGGTGTCGGTGACAAAGGAAAAGTAATACAAAGAGCCTGCAATCAGTGAGATTGCCACCGGAACCTTGAAAAACATCAACACAAAAGTAATTATAATCGGAAGAAATTTCTCCACCTGCTTCACCTCCTGTTGCAGCTTATCTTACAAATCAATTTCATGATGATATAGACAAACATCGTGAAAAAGCCGACTACAAGTGCAAAATCGATTATCGCATAGGGGATGTGCGCAACGGCGGTTGTTTTTATCATGGAGCGTATCGACAAGGTCCATGAGTAATAACACACAGCGCCTGATATCAGCAGCGTAAATAAATCGACGAAAAGATCATTTATCTTTCTCAGCTTTTCCGGCAGCTTATCCGCCAAAAAGTCGATTCGCATCTGCTCCCCGTTTTTGTACAGCATCCCTGCGCCCACATAAGTGACCCACACGAAAAAGCTCTGCACAACCTCGTCGATTGCCGCAAAGCGTCTCCCGAAAACATAGTCGCAAAACACATTTGCCATCAGGCAGACAATCATTACCGCAAAACACACGCAGCCGATTATTTCTATAACCAAATCCATTTTCTTCATCACTTTGAGCATAATCCAATCACCGCCTTTCCAAATATGGCAACAAATTGGAATGTATAATTGCCGGAATCATAGCTTTTATACATCCCAATCTGCAAGCTCGCTATGTTTTCAATTTATTTGTTCAGTGATTCACGAATCTCATAAACCG
>CAUABY010000061.1 GCA_958427375.1 uncultured Eubacteriales bacterium | reverse complement strand
ATTTGAAGCAGATGACCGCCATGGAAATGATACCGGCCGCCAGCATGCGCACGGGGTAGCCGCGGAAGGCGGCGGGAACGTACTTATCGTTGATGCGGGATTCAACCCCGGCGAAGAGGAGCATGGCCACGGTGAAGCCGACGCCCGCGCCGAGCGCCGCGGCGAGTGTTGCGGCGAAGCCGGTACCAAGAGTAGTGGCCGCGGGGCCGAGCACAACGCCGTTGAGCGCGATGAGCAGATACCTGTCGGTGAAGAAGTGACCGATGACGGCGGCGACTATGAACACCCACATGGCGTTGATGAATGTGGAATACGCGCCGAGGCTGAGCCACGTAGTGCAGAGCGCCGCGACGAGAGCCACGAGAGCCACGGCAAGGCCGTGCTTTGCCAGCACCTTTACATCACCCTTTGCGGAGAGCACAGGGGCAATGCCGAAAAACTGCTGGAGCACACAGTTATTTGCAAGCGCGCCGCCCACAATAATCAGAAGAAAAGTTTTGACATCCATTGCTTAGGCCTCCTTCTTTACGCAGACATCAGCGGTATCAACAATCGCGTCCTCGCGTTTGAATACCACTCTGAAAAGTGCCATGACAAAGGCGAACACGAAGAAGCCGCCCGCCGCGGAAGCGAGAACGCCGACGGTGTGTGCCTTGAAGAATGGCACGACGATACCGGCAAAGCTGCCGATGCCGAAAAGCTCTCGCACAGCCGCGGTGATGACAAGCGCCGCGACAAAGCCAAGGCCGGTGAGAAAGCTGTCGGCCAGAGCCGCGCCGACACCGCGCTCATCTGCGCGTTCAGAGACTGCGAAGATGAGAAGATCCGCGGCGAGGAGCGTGGTGTAAACGCCGAGAGCATTGAACTGCGCGGGGAACCATGCGTGCACCAGAAGCTGCACGATGGCGGCAAAGCCCGCTACAAGCACGAGGTGGACAAAGGGCTTGAGCGCATCGCTGATGACATTTTTCAAAAGCGAGGAGCACAGCGCCGAAAACAGCATAATCACAAGGGCGGAGACGCCCAGAGTAAGCGCGGGGAGGACACCGGTAGTTGCGCCGAGAGCGGGGCACGCGCCGAGCACGAGCACGAGCGCGGGGTTTGCCGCAATGGCCGCACAAAGCTTATTGTCTTTCATAATCAGCCCTCGCCTCCATTCATTTCTATTGCCGCGAATGCCGCGAACGCGTCATCAGTGGCGACGGTCACGCCGTTGGTGGAGACGGTAGCACCGGCGATGAGCGCCTGCTCGCCGTTCCAGGTGTCGGCGGTGAGTCCGGCAAAGCCGGCCTTATACTCGCTCTCATTGAGCGTGTAGTTGGTGAAGTAGTCGCCCATGAGGATGAGCTCCTTGGCGCTCATAGAGACAATAGCGCCGTTATCGTCAAACAAGAAGTAGAGCTCCATGGGCTGGTTGCCGTAACCGAGCGGGCGGGCGGCAATGCCATAGTAGTGCTCGCCGCCGGCATTGATTTCATATACGCCGGATACACAGCCATAGGTCGCGCCGAGAGGCAGCACGGTGACTTCCGCATCGTCCGCGGTCAGCTTCACAAAGCGGCTGGACTCGGAGGAGCTGTAGTCCTTCTTATTGGCGGCGGTATCAGCGGTGGCCTCTTCGAGGATGGCCGCGTCAATTGTGCCGGTCACATCCTCGCCCGCGGCGTTATAAGCCGTGGCGACAAGGCCGTCATTGACAACGATGAGGTAGGACTCATCGCCGGAGGCCGCAAAGTACGCAGTACCGACGCCGTTTGCGGAGTCAAGCGCGGTAGTGAGAGCGCCGCCGGAGAGCTCGCGCTCAGTATACTGGGCAACGCCGTTTGCAGCCATGCCGGGGAACACGGCGGGCAGCTGCTCAAGCAGGAGCTGTGCGTCACTCTTGACGCCCTCACTGACAAGGTCGTTTGCTGTGAGCACTGCAAAACCGTCCTCAACAGCCTCCTTGAAGGCCTTGGAAGAGTAGGTCACGCCCGCGACGAGCTGAACTTCGCCAAGTGCAGAGTCCTGACCGAGGTATGTTGAGGGGTACTCATCACCAAAGTGGCGGGAGTCGGCAAAGCTGTTGAGCTCAATGCCGGAAATCTTGCCCTCGGCATCAACCGCCATGGTGAGCTCGATGGGGTCGCCGGTATAGCCTTTGGTGGTGGAAAGCTTGATGACATAGCCGAGGCCGCTGGTCTCAGAGTAGATGGCCTGAACGGTTTCGGGCACGTCTGCGAGGGTCGCGGCGTCAGGGTCAGCCGCGGAATAGACAAGCTCAAAGCCACCGGCCTCAGGCATAACGCCATAGAGCGGGGCGAGCTCGGCCGCGGAGCCGCTGGCCTCAATAAGCGGGGCTGTATAGCTGTTCACGCCGGTGAGAGCGAGCATAAACACCGCCACAATGACGAGCAGGACAATGACTGATTTGGCATTTATTTTCTTCATATCAGACACCTCCAAGCGGCTTTTCAGCCGTCCACTTTTCTATATACGGGGTGAGAATATTCATTGCGAGGATGGAGAAGGAAACGCCCTCAGGATACGCGCAGAACTGGCGGATGACAAAGGTGATGATACCACAGCCGAGCGCAAACACGATTTTGCCGCGGTCGGTTATCGGGGTGGTAACATAGTCGGTCGCCATAAAGACCGCGCCAAGGAAGAGTCCGCCGCCCATAAGTTCATAGAGGGTGACGACGATATCGCCGCTTGCTATGAAGCTGAGGACGAACACGGTGCCGACAAAGACGGCGGGCACGTACCAGCGGATGTCCTTGCGGGCCACCAGGTAGGCATAGCCGAGGAGGATGGCGAGGATGCAGCCCTCACCCACGGCACCGCCGCGCAGGCCGATGAACATCTGCCAGAGCGTGGGCAGTTCGCCGCCTGCGGCGACTGCCTCAAGCGGGGTGGCGGTGGTGGCAGCGTCGATAATGGTGGGCATTGCGCCGCCTGCAACCTCGGAGAAAGCCAGCAGCATGAACACACGCGCGGTGATGGCGGGGTTTGCAAAGTTACGGCCAAGGCCGCCGAAAAGGCACTTGACAACGATAATTGCGAAGGCAGAGCCGACAACGCACTGCCAGATGTGGACATTGTTGCTGAGGTTAAGGCCGAGGAGCAGACCCGTGACAACGGCGCTCATGTCGCCGATGCTCTGCGGCTTGCCGGTGGCGAGGTTGAAGAGAGCCTCGGCCACGACAGCGGTGATGACGCAGGCGGCGATAACGCCGAGCGCCTTCAGCCCGAATATAACAACGGCCGCAACAGTCGCGGGCAAAAGCGCTATAACAACGTCAAGCATGATGCCGCGGCTGGTGGTTTTGGTATGAATATGCGGTGCGGAGGAAACAATCAGCTTTTCCATATCACTTTCCCCCTTCTTTGTTCTCATTTTCGGCAAGCATTGCCTTGTATTTTCTTACGAAGCTCTTGGCGGCAGCGTTATTGTCGACAAGAGGACGGCGCGCGGGGCAGACATAGGAGCAGGAACCGCACTGCATGCACAGCGAGACCTGGGCCTTGTCCAGCACGGCATAGCGCTCAGCCTCATCCTCAATCTCCAGCGCCTTGGCGAAGATAGTGGGGTTGAGGGAGATCGGGCAGTTTGCCACACAGCGGCCGCAGTGGATGCAGGGTGTCGGCTCAAGGGCGACAGCCTCTCTGGCGGTGAAGGCCAGAACGGCGTTTGTGGCCTTGATGACCGGCGCGTCGATGCTCGATGCGCACTTGCCCATCATGGGGCCGCCGATGATGACCTTGCCGGGCTCTTCTTTCAGACCGCCGCACTGCTCAAAGAGGTAGCTGACGGGTGTACCGATGGGGACAACGAGGTTCTTCGGCTCGTTGACGGCAGCGCCGTCAACGGTGACGCACTTGCTGACAAGCGGCATGCCGGTGGTCATATACTCGGCCATCTTGGTCAGCGAGGTGACGTTGATGATGATGACACCGAGGGAGGCCAGACGCTGGCCGGGGCCGACGACCTTGCCGGTGGCGTTATACAGCAGCACCTGCTTTGCGCCCTGGGGGTAAACGCTCTTGAGGGGCTTTACCTCGACGGAGGGGTCATCGGCAAAGACACGCTCAAGCTCGGCAATGGCGTCGGGCTTGTTCTTCTCGATACCGATGATGAACTTCTCGCTCTCAAGGTACTTGCGCAGAAACTCAATGCCCGTTTTCACAAGGTCGCTGTGCTCAACCATGGTGCGGTTGTCGCTGGTGATATACGGCTCGCACTCGGCACCGTTTACAAGCACGGTCTGAATGGGGCCATGGCGGATAGCGTCCAGCTTCGCCCAGACCGGGAAAGCCGCGCCGCCGAGACCGACGATGCCGCTGTCACGCACAGCGGCAAGGAACTCGTCAAGATTATGCACTTCGGGCGCTTTCATGGCGGGGTCTGCTTCCATCTTGCCGTCGCTCTCGATGCGGATGGCGACGGTATTGCCGTAAGGCTCAATCGCCTTGACGGTGCCGGAGACGCTGGCGTGGACAGGCACGGAATTCTTACCGTCCTCGCGGGCGATGAGCTGGCCTACATAGACGTGCTCACCGACCTCGACCGTGGGTGCCGCCGGAGCGCCGGAGTGCATATTCATGGGCAAAAGCACTTCCGCCGGGGGCGCAACAACCACGGACGCCATACCTGCCGTGTGCTTATTATGCGGCAGGACAAGCGAAGAGATGTTCTTTTTGAGGTTCATTAGCCTCATGCCTCCTATTTCTTGCTATTTTTCTATACTGTTTTCTTCTATTAACTCACCAAATCCGGGGGTATATTTCATCTCCCCGTCCGGGTATATCCACAGCACCTCAACATCACCCAAACGCTCCGCAAGCGCGAGCCCGTCCTCATACGGCATGCAGAAAAGCGCTGTGGAGAGAGCGTCGGCCATGGCGCTGTCAGGCGTGATGACCGTCAGAGAGCTGAAATATGCTGCCGGGTACAAAGTGTCTTTATCAATAATGTGGTGATAGCGCTCACCGTTGACCGTGAAGTAGCGCTCATACGTGCCGGAGGTGACGCAGGAGGTATCCGCAATGCGGATTTGCACAGCGAAGGTCGATGTATTCTGGGGGCTCTTGATTCCGGTGAGCCAATCCGAACCGTCAGGCTTGGTGCCGATGATGCGGATATTGCCGCCGACATTGAGCACATAGCCATCGACGCCGACAGACTCAAGATAGCCCGCGGCCATCTCAGTGGCATAGCCCTTGCCGAGCGCACCCACGTCAATGGATGCCGCCGGATCGCTTATGCGCACAGTGCCGTGCTCGGTATCTATCTCCAGAAGCTCAGGCGAAATATGTCCGGATGCGGCCTCAAGCTCGTCCTCGGTGGGTATGCGCACATCAACGGATTTATTCTGCGCCGCCGTGCGCGCGTCATGCCAGAGGCTGAGCACCGCCCCCATCATTATGTTCATCTCGCCGTCAGTCTTATCACAAAGCTCCTCGGCGTACAGTAGAAAGTCAATGAGTTTTTCATCAACCTTGACCGCCTCGCCCCCGGCCTGCTTATTTATCGTGCAGAGATTATTTATGCCGTAGTACTCGTTCTAGATGTCAAAGAGCCTGTGATACTCGCCTAAAATGGCAGAAACCTCGGCAGAGCGCTGTTCAAACTGCTCTGCCGAGTCTCCTGCGTAACTATACACATAGGAGACAGTGTCAAAGTAAGCGAAATAAGACTTGCCTCTGTTTTCTATTTTCTGCTCAGGCTGAGAGCCGCAGCCGCACAGCAGCGCAAGGCACATACCCAGAGCGAGAAGCAAAGCGCCTATTCTCTTCATTGACACATCTCCTGTGATTTATGCTTTACTTAGTTTATCTCGCGTTATCCGCAGAAAGGGCGATGACTGCCATCATGCCGCTGATGTCCATGGTGCAGGCGGCAAGCAGGGTATCATCGGTGGAGACGTTGTGGCCGGACTCGTTGACAACGGTCTCAATGCCGCGGACGTCAGCAGCGGTCTTACCAACGGTGTAGTTTGCAAACGCGGCAGCCTGAGCGTTCCACTCAGCGATTGCGTTGCCGTATGCGACCATGCCGTAATCATCGCCAAGCTCCATCTTGGTGCCTTTGAACGTAGTCTCGACTATCTCGCCGTTCTTGTCAACGGTGATCTGGGGCTGGGTTGCATCGGTAACTGCGGCAAGGATGGTGCCGTCTGTGCCGACTGCGGCGGCGGCATAGTTGGTGTACATTTTGACAACTGCATCCGCATCATCAGCAGCGGGGGTGGACTCAGCGGCGGTGGAGATGGCTGCAACACCGAGAGTGAAGTCAGCACCGGTGAAGGGAGCGGCGTTCAGACCGCTGCAAGCCTTGACAACAGCAGCCTTGAAAGCGGTGATGTCCATGGTGCAGCCGGCGAGCAGAGCCTCATCTGTGGAGACATTGTGGCCGCTGTCGTTGGTAACAGTCTCAAGAGCCTCAACCTCAGCGCCGGTCATGCCGACAACGAAAGACTCGAAAGCCTTTGCCTGATCATACCACTCAGCAATTGCGTTGCCGTATGCGACCATACCGTAATCATCGCCGAGCTCCATCTTGGTCTTGAAAGCGGCCTCAGTGTCAACAGCGCCGTCGGTCACGTCCATCTTGTTCTGGGCGACATCGAGGCGGCAGCTGACGATCTTGCCCTCGCCGTCGAGAACGACTGCGGCAACAGTAGCGTCAACCTGTGCGTTGTTGGTCTTGGAGGAGTTCATGCTCAGCTCAACACCCATGCCGAGGGTGTACTCAGCATCGGCAGCGGGAGCCTCTGCGGGGGCTTCAGCGGGGGCTTCAGCGGGAGCTTCAGCAGGTGCTTCTGCGGGGGCTTCGGTTGCAGGAGCCGCGGAGGAGCCGCAGGCTGCAAGAGCAAACACCATGCAGAGAGCAAGGATAAGTGCAAGAATCTTTTTCATAAGTTTTTCTCCTAAAAACATATTTTTCATGGCGCGGCACTTCGCCGAACCTGATTGGATTATAGCATTTCAGGGCACATTCCGTCAATAAATTAACAGCATTTTCTTTATCTACTTATTAGCCAAATTTTAATTTAAAATTTTTGAAGTTTTATTTTCAAAATGCACAAAAACGCACAGATACCACAATTTTTTTCTCATCTTTCGTATAAAATGCTCAAAAATGTTGGACTTTACAGGCTTTGCAAGACCCTGTTTCATTTGTGCATATTAACAAATAGATGCACAAATGTTGTACATATTTTAATTAATGTATAAAAGTGTTACATCATTTTGCAGGAATCGGTTAAGCTGTGAATGTCGGTCACAACAGCCCCGCAAAGCGGAGGGTGCAGAGTGCGGCGGCAAGCAGCAGCAAAAGCGGCAGAAATATCCGGCGGCGGCGCGGCCTTTGCGGGGCGGCGTATAGAGTGTAGTCCTCGGCGGCACTGCGCGCCTGACGCAAAAGCTCCTCACGGCTGATGCCGGGTGCGCGCAAATAATCATCACGCAGGATGAAAACCGCCTCCTGAAATATATCACTGCGCGGGTGGACGACGATGACATTTCTCATGCAGCCCTTGAGCACCGCGCCTTCTTCGGCGCGGCGGCGCTCGGCCCTCCGGCGGCGGCGCGCGCTCGCACTGCCGATAAGGCCGCAGACGTGGAGCCTTATGCGCTCTATCATGCCCGCTCCTCCACGCGCACGGTGACAACAGTCATGTCGTCCGTCGCGCCGTAACGCTTCTCCGCCTCACCAAGTGTGGCGCGGGCAAGAGCCTTCATATCGTCAAAGCCCTTGTCCAAAAGCGTTTTAATCCACTCGTCCTCGTTATCCGCGATGACCCCGTCGGAGGCGATAATGGCCGTGTTGCCCGGACGCAGGCGAAGGCGCACAATATCCGGCTCCGTGCCGTCCGCCCCGCCGAGCCCCGCGGCAAAGCTCTCACCTTTTATGCGCTTTACACCCTTGCCGGAGCGCACATATGAGGGCGCAGCGCCGTATTTATAAAAGCAGGCATCGCCGGTGAAGAGGTTAACGCACATCAAATCTACCGTTGCATATCCCCAGCTGTCCGGGCTTCTAAGGAGCATGACGGAGTTTAATATCTTCATCGACACCGCCGGGTCAACGCCGGAGCGCAGGAACTTTTCCAAGATGGCGACAACGGCTTGGCTGTCCTTTGCCGCCTCGTCCCCCGCGCCCATGCCGTCAGAGAGGATGACGCAGAGCACACCCGCGTCGGTTTTGAAGTATGTGCCCCTGTCTCCGCTGACCTTTTCGCCGCGCTTTTTCATCGCCGCTATGCCCACGGAGACCGCGAGCGGCTCGGCCTCTAAAAGCAGAAGTCGGCCCGCGCCGTCGTCCTCATTCGGCTGGCAGAGGCGCACACCCACGACAGAAGAGAGCCTCTCAAGGTAATCCCCGTGCCGCATAAGCGGGGTGAGCCGTCCGCTCTCGATGATGACATGTGCCCTGCCGCCGCAGTCGCGGTAGACGGAGGCCTCGGCGTCAATATCCATGCTCTTGAGATAGCGTACAAGGCGGCGCTCAGCCAATGGGTCTGAGCCGTTGATGCTGCCAAGCTCATCGGCGACCTCGGAAAGCACCTCGGCTATATCATTATATTGCTCCCAGGCCACGGTTCTATTCTCTTTTAAGTGTATGCGCAGCTGGCGGCGATAGGCGAGGCCGCGAAGCTCACCGTTGACAGCGGCGATAAAGGCGGGCAGGCTGTCACAGCTCTCGCGGAAGTAGCCGGGCAGGTCGGCGGCGGAGAGACTGCCGTGCTCCTCCATGGCCTCGGTCGCGTCGTTCATAGCGGAGAGCGTGTCCATATAGTCAGTGTTCCAGCAGCGGTTTTTGTTCTTGCACTTTACGCAGACCTCGTCCGCCGCGCGGTCAAAGACACGGGCAATATTCTCGTCATTATACGGCTCCTCCACATTTTTGCGCACGGTTTCAAAAAGCTCCGCGTACGCGTCGCTCAGATTCTTAACGCGCGCGGCGACGAAGCGGCGAAGCCCCGATTCACCGCTCCCCCGCTCTATAGTCTGGAGCATGAGCCCGATATGCGTGAGCACCGGCGCGGGCAGGAGCATGAACACCACGCAGGCGATGAAGCTTTCAATAAGCGCGCCAGTATACACCGCCGCTCGCCACGCGCACACCACTGAAAGCGCGCTGCCCAGCATGAACGACAGCGCAAAAATCACGCGGCCATGCTTGCCAAACACCCCGGAGAGAAGCCCGGCGAAGGCATAGGCCATGGTGTAAAAGGGCACGCCGGAGTGCGTCAAATCCATCGCAATGCCAAGCACCGTGCCCACAGCCGCGCCGGTCAGCAGCCCGCCCTTCATCGCCGAAGCCATGACGACGATGAGCGATATGACACGGCCGACGGAGATGGTATCCAAAATGACGATGCGCGCGAAGGCCATAACGGCGCAGGCCGCCATTATCATAGATGAGACACTGTGCCGAAGCTCCGCTGTCTCAGTCGTGCGGAGCTTATTGCTGAGCGTTTCCTTGAAAAAATATGTGCCGCCGAAAGCGAGTGTCGTCTCCAAAAACAGCTCCGCATATAGCGGCACAGTGCCCGGCTTAACGGAAAAACTGCTGAGAATGCCGGTGAGCGCCATGACAAGCCCCGCCGCGCTGGGCATGAAAAAATCCTGCTTATAGACCGAAAGCTCCTGAAAAACAAAGCCGATGGTATACACCAGCACCGCCGCCGCAATATAGCGGATGCCCCAGTCAATTCCGCCAATGAGCACATAGCCCAGCGACGCGCCCGCAAGCGTACACACGCCCGTCAGCCCCGCGCCCGCGCAGGCCACCATTGCTATGCCGAGCGGTGCCCCATCCTCAAGGACGCGGGCACTCGACATGAGCATGCCAAGCCCCAAAAACACCGCACAGCGCGCCGCCATAAACAAGCGCCCGTCAATTTTTCCTGTTCCCGGCCGTGTTTTCAGCGCGGCGAGCCTCCCCTGTCCTCCTGTTTCCATTTTGTGTCCCCCGTAAGTTTACATAAGATATTATTTATTATAGTTTTG